>JBEVEQ010000064.1:0-6854 GCA_040512715.1 Paenisporosarcina sp.
GCAACGATTTTAAATCGTCCGAGACATCAAAAATTTATTGATGAAATTCGTGCTTCCGGAGCGCGTATAAAATTAATTAATGACGGTGATGTAGCAGGTGCCATTAATACTGCTTTTGATGAAACAGGTGTTGATATTTTATTTGGAATGGGTGGCGCACCTGAAGGCGTAATTGCAGCAGTTGGCTTAAAATGCTTAGGCGGCGAAATTCAGGGAAGACTAGTTCCTCAAAATGACGAAGAATTACAACGTTGCATTCGCATGGGACTCAATGTAAACCAAGTATTCCGCATGGAAGACTTAGTTAAAGGCGATGATGCCATTTTTGCAGCGACAGGCGTAACAGATGGCGAACTTCTACGTGGCGTGCAGTTTAAAGGCGCTTATGCAGAATCACACTCACTCGTTATGCGTGCGAAATCAGGTACAGTGCGTTTCGTAGAGGGACGACACAGCTTGAAGAAAAAACCTCATCTTCTGATGAAAGACTAACTTCAAAAATAGTGTCTGGTCCTCAGTGGCCAGACATCTTCTACCTAAACCCTTTTCTTGGAATGAATCCATTCCGCACAATTCAACCAAAATGAATACAATAAAATATGAATAAGAGTGGTGCACTATATATGTCAACAATGACCATTACTGAATTAGAAAACATGACATTAAAAGAGCTTTACGCGTTAGCTCGCAAATTTAAGGTATCTACCTATAGTAAGCTTTCAAAAAAAGAGTTAATTTTTGCTATTTTAAAAACACGCGCTGAGCTAGAAGGATTCTTTTTTATGGAAGGTGTTTTAGAAATTATCCAATCTGAAGGATTTGGATTCTTACGTCCTATTAACTATTCTCCCAGCTCAGAAGATATTTACATCTCAGCCTCGCAGATTCGTCGTTTCGATTTAAGAAACGGAGATAAAGTAACAGGGAAAGTACGTCCTCCAAAAGAAAACGAGAGATATTATGGCTTGTTACAAGTTGAATTAGTAAATGGGGAAGATCCGGACCTTGCCAAAGAACGTGTTCATTTCCCAGGATTGACTGCATTATATCCAGATCGTCATATTAAATTAGAAACCGAACCTAATAAACTTTCAACACGCATCATGGATTTAGTAGCGCCTGTTGGATTTGGACAACGTGGATTAATCGTTGCTCCACCTAAAGCAGGTAAAACGATGTTATTAAAAGAAATTGCTAATGCTATCACAACCAATTACCCTGAAGCAGAATTGATTGTTCTATTAATCGATGAGCGTCCTGAAGAAGTGACAGACATTGAACGTTCTGTTAATGCAGATGTGGTTAGTTCAACATTCGATGAAGTACCAGAAAATCATGTGAAAGTAGCTGAGCTAGTACTCGATCGAGCGATGAGACTGGTTGAGCACAAGCGTGATGTTATTATCTTAATGGATTCTATTACACGATTAGCTCGTGCATATAATCTAGTTATTCCTCCAAGTGGACGTACACTTTCTGGTGGTATTGACCCTGCAGCCTTTCACCGCCCAAAACGATTCTTTGGTGCTGCACGTAACATAGAAGAAGGCGGAAGCTTGACAATTTTAGCAACTGCTTTAATCGACACAGGTTCACGTATGGATGAAGTGATTTACGAAGAATTCAAAGGAACGGGGAATCTTGAACTGCATCTTGATCGTAATTTGGCAGAACGTCGCATCTTCCCAGCACTCGATATTCGACGATCTGGAACGCGTAAGGAAGAATTATTAATTCCAGCTAGTCAGTTAGACAAGCTATGGGCTATTCGTAAAACATTCTCTGATTCACATGACTTTGGAGAACGCTTCTTGAAAAAAATGCGTCAATCCAAATCAAATGAAGAATTTTTTGAACAATTAAACTCCGATATGAAAGAGAAGCGTAACGGCAAAGGTTTAATTTAATCAAGGACAGATTCTATTTAAAATCGAATCAACCTCTTGATTTGCAATGAACTATTTGTTATACTGTAAGTCGGTACAAAAACCATATTCTGTGACATATGCGACTGGAATTGAACGGGTCGTGTAAGGTGACAGTTCAATAACCAACTCTGTTCCAGATGGTACAGGGCGAGAGGAGAATTTATTTATGAAACCAGGAATTCATCCAACTTACAAAGTTGCAACAGTTACATGTTCATGTGGTAACTCGTTCGAGACAGGTTCAGTAAAAGAAGACATTAAAGTTGAGTTTTGCTCAGAATGTCATCCATTCTATACTGGCCGTCAAAAATTCGCAGCAGCGGATGGCCGTGTTGATCGTTTCAACAAAAAATACGGTCTTAAAGAAGAAATTCAAGAATAGTAATCAAATACCCGCTTAGAGCATCTGCTCTTCGTGGGTATTTTTCTGTTTATAGCAAAATCTTAATATTGAAAAGAGAATACGCGTCCTTTCTGCAAACTGACCACTCCTCGCAAGTGAGCTGCGGGGGCTCGCAATCAGTTTTTCTGCTGGAGTGACGCGTATTCTCAATATAGTAACCATTGATACATTTACATTGGCATTAAGCTTTTCCGTAATTAGTTAATATCGGCTTTTTTAAACAATGTTGTTGAATGGTAGAGAATCTGCGACACTCCTGCGGAAAAACGAGCGAGGAGGCTTGACAGTTCTTCCACGGAAAGGGAACAGATTCCACATTTTTTTATAATGATATATGAAAACTAATGCTTTCTTTTCTGTTCAAAAGTCAACTGTAACTATTAACAGAGCCTTTATATTAAATAAATGTCTCCTCCTAACACAACTTCTACTGAAAATAAAGAGAGGAAATGTAAATAATAATTCTGTATGATAGGGAATAGAGAGTTTTGAAAGGAGTGTCTTCCATGTACGTGATGACACAATCTGGTTGGGTAGAGGTTATTTGCGGAAGTATGTTTTCCGGGAAATCTGAGGAATTAATTCGTCGAGTTAGACGCGCGCAATTTGCCAAACAAAAGATTGCGGTGTTCAAGCCGCGTATAGATAATCGGTATAGCGAAGAAGAAGTAGTAAGTCATAATGGTACCAAGGTAATTGCTATGCCAGTTGAAAGTTCAAAAGATATTTGGGCACATATTTCGGACGAGTATGATGTTATCGGAATTGACGAAGCACAATTTTTTGACGAAGGCATTACAGATGTCGTTCAACGATTGGCTGATCACGGTTTCCGTGTCATCGTTGCTGGTCTTGATCAAGATTTCAGAGGTGAACCATTTGGACCAATGCCAAAAATGATGTCTCTAGCTGAACAAGTAACGAAACTTCAAGCTGTGTGCCAAAGTTGCGGATCACCTGCAAGTCGAACACAACGACTCATTAATGGACAACCAGCTGGCTATGAAGATCCCATTATTCTAATCGGTGCAACTGAAGCCTATGAGCCAAGATGTCGCCATCACCACGAGGTACCGGCGGGTGTAACGCACCAAACAACTTTAGCTTATGACAAAGAGTAGCGAAAGCTGCTCTTTTTCTATATAATTATACTGTTAAAGAGTTAATTCATAAGAGCATAAAAAGAGCAGAGTAAGGTTCAAGCCAATAATTGCTACATCCTATAGCAACGGTTACATCTCCAGTCGTGCAACCACTACTGCTGTTTTTAGCAAACTTATGAAAAACCTCTAAAGAGATGAACGGATGAGGTGATAACATGTTTGACCGCTTACAATCGGTAGAAGACCGATATGATCGACTAAATGAATTACTAAGTGACCCTGATATCGTTAATGATACAAACAAGTTACGCACTCTTTCTAAAGAGCAGTCCGATCTGCAAGATACAGTCGATGCGTATCGCGAATATAAAGAATTAAAAGCACAATTAGCCGAAGCGAAATCTATGTTAGAAGATAAGCTAGACGCTGACATGAGAGACATGGTCAAAGAAGAAGTCAATGAACTTGAACCGAAAATCGAGGCTATTGAAGAACGCTTGAAACTCTTATTAATCCCAAAAGATCCAAATGATGATAAGAACGTAATCATTGAGATTCGTGGAGCTGCGGGTGGAGATGAAGCTGCCTTATTTGCAGGTAACCTATTCCGTATGTACAGTCGATTTGCAGATGCTCAAGGCTGGAAAGTGGATGTAATGGATTCATCTCCGACAGGTATCGGTGGCTATAAAGAAGTGATCTTTATGATTAACGGAACAGGCGCTTACTCTAAAATGAAATACGAAAACGGCGCGCATCGAGTGCAACGAGTACCGGAAACTGAGTCAGGCGGACGTATTCACACGTCAACAGCAACTGTTGCTTGTTTACCTGAAGTTGAAGAAGTAGACGTTGAAATTCATGAAAACGATATTCGTACGGACACATACGCTTCTTCAGGTGCAGGTGGACAGTCGGTTAATACAACGATGTCAGCTGTTCGACTAACACATATTCCCACTGGAACTGTTGTTACCTGTCAGGACGAGAAATCTCAAATTAAAAATAAAGCAAAAGCAATGACGGTTCTACGTGCACGTGTGGCCGATAAATTCCGTCAAGAAGCTCAAGCAGAGTACGATTCAGTTCGTAAATCAGCTGTTGGAACGGGCGATCGTTCAGAACGTATTCGTACGTACAACTATCCACAAAATCGAGTGACTGATCACCGTGTTGGTTTAACGATTCAAAAGTTAGATCAAATTATGGAAGGCAAACTGGATGAAATTATCAACGTATTAATCTTAACGGATCAATCAGAACGTTTAGAACGGATGAACGAATCAGATGTATAAGTATATATATGAGGCCCTGTCTAGGGCTTCTTCTTTTTTAAATGAACACGGAAGAGAAGTGCCTGTCGCCCGATTGTTGCTCCAACATGTGTTAAACAAAACACATGCACAATTACTAGCAGATATGCGAGATCCAATTACAGAGACTGAGTACGAGCATTATTGGTCGCTAATTGGAGAGCATGTAAAAGGTAGACCGGTTCAATATATTACTGGCTCGGAAGAATTTTACGGTCGCATCTTCGAAGTCAATGAACATGTGTTAATTCCACGTCCAGAAACAGAAGAGCTTGTGTATGAAACTTTAAATAGAACAAAATCACTTTTTTTGAATAAAACAGATGTTCAAGTGGCAGATATCGGAACTGGCAGTGGAGTGATAGCTATTACTCTTAAATTGGAACAACCCTCATTCCAAGTAACGGCCACTGATTTAGCTCAAGAAGCATTAGATGTTGCGAAGCGAAATGCTGAGTTGCTAGGAGCAGAAGTTATTTTTAAACAAGGGGATCTTTCCGAACCAATCACTCATCAAAAGTGGGATATTGTCCTATCAAATCCACCGTATATTGCGTTTGAAGAAGCTGAGACTCTATCTGATAGCGTTTATGAATACGAACCACACTCTGCTTTATTTGCTGAAGATCAAGGTCTTTCCTTATATAAGAGACTGTCAGAAGAATTACCTTCATTAATGAATACACCTGCACTTATTGGTCTGGAGATTGGCCATGAACAAGGGCCAGCTGTGCAACGCTATTTTCAACTAGCGTTTCCAACCGCTAAAGTTGATATAGTAAAAGACATCAACGGAAAAAATCGAATGATATTTTGCGAGTTATGTGAATAAATAGTCCACACCTTGTCCACAATAGGGGCAAGGAGGCGAACAACCTATGTTGCCAGATTACGAGATTATTAGAAATGAATCACCACAATCGAAAAGGTCCCCATGGATTGAACTCATTTTTTCATTATTAATCATTCAAACTCTGCTATTTTTATTGCCAAGTGCAAGCGGTGCCGCAGAAGTTATACCAGCTGATGCGATTCATGTACGAATTGTTGCAAATAGTAATACGTCCGAAGACCAACAAGTAAAGTCATTGATTCAAGAAGAGATTCACCCTATTTTAGTTGAAGCGATTGCAACAGCGAAATCTGCAGAAGATTTAGAAAATCAGATAATAAATTTAACGAACGAAATAACAAATAGAGCAGAAAAAATTACGACAAAAGCAATTCAGATTCAATTAGTAGACGCGCTGGTTCCACCCAAAAAAGATGGAGTCATTTTTTATCCACAAGATTTAAAAAAAGCCTTTATTGTTAAAATTGGTGAAGGCAAAGGGGACAATTGGTGGTGCGCATTATTTCCAAAAGTTTGTTATCGTGACGAAGAGCCAAAAGAGGAACCAGTGAAGTTTTGGACATGGGAATGGATAAAAAACAAGTTTTGGTCATAGTTATCCACCGATTGTTCACTAGTTACCCACAGTATGTGTATAACTAATTGAAAAACCGCGACAGAAGGGAGTTTTACAATTGGAAACTAAACGACGAATTGTGGATAAAAATGTGAATAACGATTCGCTTTATTCACAAGCTGTGGATATGCTTCTCAAAGGAGAAGTTGTAGCTTTTCCAACTGAAACGGTGTATGGCTTAGGAGCTATAGCAACTAACGAAAAAGCGGTTGCGAAAGTTTTTGAAGCGAAAGGTAGACCTTCAGATAATCCCTTGATTGTGCATATTGGTGATACGAATGACATTGAAAAATATGTGATATCTATTCCGGAAAAAGCGAAACTCTGTATAGATGCTTTTTGGCCAGGTCCCTTAACGGTTATTTTAAATGCTAAACCTTCTTTATTTGCCCCGAATGTCACAGCGGGCTTGTCCACAGTGGGGTTACGAATGCCAGATCATCCTGTCGCTCTTGAGTTGTTGAAAAGACTAAAGGAACCAGTTGCAGCCCCGAGTGCGAACCGCAGCGGAAAGCCAAGTCCCACAACAGGCAAACATGTAGAAAATGATTTGAAGGGTAGAATTCCTATTATTTTAGACGGAGGTCCAACAGGGATTGGTCTTGAATCGACTGTAGCTGATTTTACCGTGAACCCAC
>JBEVEQ010000044.1:0-3550 GCA_040512715.1 Paenisporosarcina sp.
GGTTATTAAAGATGGTAAGGAACAGAACCAAGGTGTTGCTTACTTAGATGACGGTACGATGATTGTGGTTGAGGATGGAAAATCATATATCGGTCAGGCGATTGATGTTGTCGTAACAAGTGTGCTGCAAACATCAGCTGGTCGTATGATTTTTGCTAAAAAGAAGTAAACAGGGAACGAGGCTGACTTCATCCGCCCGAGTTTGGTGGCGATGGAGACAGCCTCCTTTTCCATGATATGGGGTGACGGGATGGAATACGCGGTCGCATTACCTGCTGCTGGAAGCGGGAAGAGAATGGGAGCAAGTCAAAATAAGTTATTTTTAACTTTGCGTGATGTACCCATACTGATTCATACACTTCGCGTGTTTGAAAGAGATTCGAACTGTACCGCAATTTGGCTAGCGGTAAAACCAGAAGAACGTAAAACTATCCAACAGATGCTAGAGAAATTTAATATAACGAAAGTAAGAGGTTTACCTGATGGTGGGACGGAAAGACAGCACAGTGTATATGCTTGTGTGAAAGCTGCAAAAGGAATAGAGCTTCTATTGGTGCATGACGCGGCAAGGCCGTTTATTGAACCGAAAGTTATTACCGCTCTTGTCAATAAAGCGAGTGTTTCTGGAGCTGCAATTGCTGGTGTGAAAGTAAAAGATACGATTAAAAAAGTGAAAGACGGTCAGATTGAAGAAACAGTTGACCGTGAACAATTATGGATGATTCAAACGCCACAAGCTTTTCAATATGAGATTTTAGCTAATGCTGAAGAGCAGGCGTTACAAGATGACTTTTTAGGAACAGATGAGTCTATGCTGGTAGAGCGAGTGGGCTTGCCGGTTCATATCGTTGAAAGTACATATGATAATGTGAAAATAACGACTCAAGAAGATCTTGTTATTGGAGAAGCCATTTTACAAAAACGGCAACAGGAGGAGAACTAAATGTTTCGAGTTGGACAAGGGTTTGATGTACATGAATTTGCAGAAAATCGACCACTTATTTTAGGTGGTGTAACCATTCCTTACGAAAAAGGTTTAATTGGTCATTCAGATGCCGATGTTTTATTACATACAGTAACAGATGCTGCTTTAGGTGCGATTGGTGAAGGGGATATCGGTCGCCATTTCCCGGACACAGATCCGGAATTTAAAGATGCTGACTCAACTAAATTGCTTTCGTATATTTGGAGGATTGTCGAAGAAAAAGGGTATAAATTAGGCAATGTGGATTGCACGATCATTGCACAAGCACCTAAAATGGCGCCATATATTAATCAAATGCGTGATCGTATTGCTGAGTTGTTGAATGCAGATCCATCGCAAGTAAATGTCAAAGCTACTACGACTGAAAAACTAGGTTTTACAGGGCGTGGAGAAGGCATCGCGGCACAAGCTACGATATTGCTCATACAAAACTAATGGTCAACGTGTTAAAATGAACAAAGTTTAGTACGTATTCGAGGAGGAAGTAAAGATGACACAAGAAGTTCGCGTACGTTACGCACCCAGTCCAACAGGAAATTTACATATTGGTGGAGCTCGTACTGCCTTATTTAACTATTTATTTGCCCGCCATCATGGTGGAAAATTCATCGTTCGTATTGAAGATACAGATATCGAACGTAATATCGAAGGTGGAGAGCTTTCGCAGCTTGAAAACTTGAAATGGCTTGGCATGGATTATGATGAGTCTGTTGATATTGGTGGTCCTTATGCGCCATACCGTCAAATGGAGCGTCTTGATATTTATCAAAAGCATGCAGAAGAAATGCTTGAGAACGGACATGCTTATAAATGCTTCTGTTCAACAGAAGAATTAGAAGCTGAACGAGAAGTTCAAAAAGCTAAAGGTGTTGCTGCACCTATGTATAAAGGAACTTGTCGTAACCTAACGAAGGAAGAAGTAGCGGAGAAAGAAGCTGCGGGCCTTCCGTTTACGATTCGTATGCGTGTGCCTGCAGATGTGACGTACACGTTTAAAGATCTAGTTCGTGGACCTGTAACGTTTGAATCAAAAGACGTGGGCGATTGGGTTTTAGTGAAAGCTAACGGCATCCCAACTTACAACTATGCGGTCGTGTTAGATGATTACTTCATGAAAATTTCACATGTTTTCCGTGGAGAAGAGCATTTATCGAATACACCAAAACAAATCATGGTTTTCCAATCATTCGGTTGGGAAGCGCCTAAATATGGTCATATGACTTTAATTATTAATGAAAGTCGTAAAAAGCTATCTAAACGAGACGAGTCGATTATTCAGTTCGTAGCTCAATACAAAGATTTAGGTTACATTCCTGAAGCGATGTTTAATTTCTTTGCATTGCTTGGATGGTCTCCTGAAGGTGAAGATGAAATTTTCTCGAAAGAAGATTTCATTCGCATGTTCGATGTAAATCGTTTATCAAAATCTCCATCAATGTTTGATAAACAAAAGTTAACGTGGATGAACAATCAATACGTGAAGCAAATGTCACTAGAAGAAGTGGTTGATTTAGCGTTGCCACATCTTCAAAAAGCTGGACGTTTACCTGAAACGTTGTCAGTTGAAGAAAAGCAATGGGCGACTGACGTCATTGCGTTGTACCACGAACAAATGAGTTTTGGTGCAGAAATTACTGAGCTAACTGACCTATTCTTTAAAGATGAATTAACATATGATGAAGAAGCGACTGAAGTTTTATCAGGTGAACAAGTACCCGAAGTTATGGCTGCATTTAAAACGCAACTAGAGCAAATGGATGCATTGGAACCAGAAGCGATCAAAGCAGCAATCAAAGCTGTTCAAAAAGAAACGGGACATAAAGGGAAGAACTTGTTCATGCCGATTCGTGTCGTGACAACTGGTCAAACTCATGGTCCTGAATTACCAAATGCCATCGCATTAATTGGGAAAGAAAAAGTTATTGCACGCGTTGAAAAGTACGCAAAACAATAAGATTGACATTCCTTCATGATGGTGTGAAAATGAAGCTATCTTTTAACTGCATACATCAAGAAAGCTTTGATGAGGAGAAGTACATACGGCAAGCTCTTTAGAGAGGACCATCACCGGCTGAAAGTGGTCTGAGCCTAGGCACTATGGAAATGCACCTTTGAGCGCTCAGCTGAAACATTTAGTAAGCGAGCCGATTCATCTACGTTACAGATGCCAAGCGGGAAGGAATGTTTTTCAATCCTTTCAATCAGAGTGGAACCACGCCTATACAGCGTCTCTGTCATTCATTTGACAGGGGCGCTTTTTTATTTGTTCACTTTGTTAAATAATATCGTTGATTTCCGTTCCTTTATGCTCTTGCTGGGTCTCACATGGACGCGCAAATCCCGCTGGAGTCGCCGCTTTCCGCTATAATCACGAAAGAGAATAGTACTTTTACATCGCATTCTGTTTAGTGATATGAAGCAAAATAGCGGAGAATCCAGTGGGAAAGTGAGACAGTCGAGACCCCGCGGAAGCGAGGCTCGGCGCTCGCCCGCGGAAAGCGCAGCTATTTTGCGGCATATCAACAGCAACATTAACAAGGTCTATTTTCCAATAAAGGAGGAACT
>JBEVEQ010000051.1:0-17497 GCA_040512715.1 Paenisporosarcina sp.
GATCGCCAAGGCGATCATCGCAGAAATTCGTTTTCGCGCTAAGCGCTCATGACGAATTTTGCTTTGAGCACCGAAGTGCTTTCCGCATATTTCGTTGACGTTTTGCTGTTCAGTTTTCAAGGTTCATTTGTTGTCACTTGTTTTGGCGACTTTTGTATCTTACCATCTCTCATTCATGAATGTCAACATCATTTCATAAATTTCATTGAAGAATTATTTTTTGTGTTTGAAGAGAGGTCGGATATCTATTGAAATGGCGATATGTTCTCATCCTGTGTATTGTGTTCAGTATTTTATTTTTTATTCAACCAAAGGAACATTTACTTTCTGTGTTTCGAGTGACGGATGAACCTGATGTGATCGCTTCTGGAAGTAATGGCATGACGTTAACTGTGGATGTCTCATTCGGTCGTGAAGATGTTGAGGAATGGATTACTAACTTGGAATCTCCTTATCCACTTCTTTTTTTAGAAGCTGACTGGATTGAACGTTCTCCTAAAATCGTAAATCTAATCATAGAGAAAAAAATACCTGTAGGCTTACTTGGTAGTAATGGTGAGATGTATTTAGAGAATCCGGATTTGTTAACAAAAGAAATAAAAAAATTCGAGCTGGCTTTTGAGAACAAGCCTTTATGGTTTCGAACAGCGGATTATGAGTTTCCAGCTGAACTCAAAGAAAAAGTATGGGATTACGAGATGAATTTGGTTAGCGCTTCTGTTTTTTGGACAACTGGAGATTTTCCGAAAATCATAAAAGGCGATATTGTAAGTGCGACGTTGCATCAAGAACAACGAGTCTCTCTTAAAAAATTGAAAGCTTTTCAGAAAGCTTATCCATTTCAAACTATAGAAGAAACTCTCTTTTCTTTTAAAACGAATACCAAAACGTTCCCCTAAAAATTGCACGATTCGCTTAGCAGTCATTTTTTTTTGGAAGTCACTCCTATCAATTACAACCAAGATGGCGAAAATTCTAACTGAGATTGTCTTTTTTCTAACTCAGATCGCAATATTCTAACCAAGAACACCAAAATTCTAACTGAGCAATTTTCACGCCAATAAAAAAGGCATCCTTGGGATGCCTTTTGTAATTATCCGTTTAATTTTGCAGCTTCTGCACGCGCTTTGCGTCGCTCTTCTAAACGAATGCGATCGACTTCTGATTTAGCATTGTATTTTGGCAGTTTCAATAATTGGTATGCATTGACTGCTAATATTGGAAATAATAATAAGGCAACCCAGCTATCAATGTTGTTTTCTCTTACCATCAAAACCGGTAACCATTCAAGTGTCGTAACAACTATCATGAAGAATAATGCAGAAATGAATGCTTGTTTGTTTGTCCATTTTGCTTTGAAGTAAGCGACAATTAACGCAGTTGCAATTAAAAAGACTAAAAGTCCTAAGTAAAGAAATAACTGAACGTTTGTTTCTGCACTTGGCATGAAACGGAAAACGACTAAGTCAAAAATGACAATTGCAATGATTAATAATTGTACCCAGTTCCACAAGCGAAGCGATTTAAATATATTGACGCCAAACTGATGAACCGTTAAGTATGCAAAAAAGCCCATTTGGCTGACAACACTCATCGTAAATCCTACAATCACCATCCACAAAAATGCAGCTAAAAATTCACCGTATTTTCCACTGGTCAAATAAGGAGCAAAAGCATCTTGCCAGCGAATAAGTAATCCAAGTACACCAGTGACCAATCCACCAATCATAAGTGCCTTGAAGAAAAATATAAACCAATTTCGAATCGTCACAGCGTTAAATCCTCCGTTTTTCACGAGTTTCTTCTTTGATTGTATCAACGAATTCACAAAAAATCTATTTTACAAAAGGTTATCTACATAATCTAAGCGATTTTGTGAACAATAAATGAAAAGCCGCGTACGAGAAGAGAGGGATAATATGCGAAAATGGTCGATTCTTTTGATTTTATTGGTATTAGCAGGATGTAATGGTGCTCAGCAAACGAACCCGTCTTATGAGGAAACAAAGAAAATGATAACTGATGCTCTACAAACGGAAGACGGTAAAAAGGTCATGAGACAAATGCTATCCGATCCTGAATTTCGTGAGTTATTAGTGCTCGAACATGATGATGTACAAAAATCGATTGAAGGAACACTTCTTTCAGAGGATGGGAAAAAATTCTGGAAAGACACATTCAAGGATCCCAAGTTTTCAGAGACTTTTGCTAAAAGCATGAAGGACCAGCAACAAGATATCATGACTGAGTTGATGAAAGATCCAGCATTCCAAAAAGAAATGGAGACATTTTTTGGCCAACCAGATATGCAAAAACAATTAGAAACAATTTTACAGGCCGCAACCATGCGTAAGGAAATCCAAAATATTGTTCAAGAAACCATCGATAGCCCACTCCTAAAACCGAAATGGCAAGAGATGATTAAGTCTGCTGGGATGACTGCAGAAGAAGGGTCTTCTGGAGGTTCGGGGGGTGGCAAAAAAGAAGAAAATAAACAATAATGACTAAAAACCCCACTCGCAAAAGCAAGTGGGGTTCATGGATGATTATTTTGTTGTTTTGTTGATCACTTTTGTTGCAATCTCTAAGTAAATTTTTCCGGTCGCATGTTCTTCTGCATACACAGAAGGAGCAAAGTCTGCTTCGTTCCAATCCGGTTGGCCTAGAGGAATTTGACCAAGTAATTCAGTGCGAAGTTCTTCAGCTAGCTTTGGACCTCCGCCTTTACCAAATACATATTCCTTTTCAGCCGTGTTTTTTGATTCAAACCACGCCATATTTTCAATAACACCTAAAACTTCATGGTCTGTTTGCAACGCCATCGCACCAGCACGTGCTGCAACGAAGGCAGCAGTAGGATGTGGTGTTGTTACGACAATTTCTTTAGACGACGGAATCATTTGGTGAATATCTAGGGCAACGTCCCCAGTTCCCGGTGGTAAATCTAGAAGTAAGAAATCAAGGTCTCCCCACTCAACGTCTTTGAAGAATTGATCAAGCACTTTCCCAAGCATAGGACCGCGCCAAACTACTGGAGCATTATCTTCAACAAAGAATCCCATTGAGATAACTTTTACGCCAAAACGTTCAACTGGAATAATGCTTTCACCACGAATAACCGGGCTTTGCTGAATCCCCATCATATCAGGAACACTGAAACCATAAATATCAGCATCGATTAAGCCTACTTTTTTTCCAAGACGCGCAAGGGCGACAGCCAAGTTTACAGATACCGTTGATTTCCCAACGCCACCTTTACCAGAAGCAATCGAAATGAATTCGACTTTGTTTAATGGTGATAACAAATCTTGTGCAGCTGATTCCGTTGCCGTTCCGCGGAATTTAGCTAATACTTCTTGTGACAACTCTTCAAAACGAATACCGACAGTACCAAATCCTGCCTCTTTAAGTGCATCTACAACCTTCATTTGCAGTTGCATTTGTTCTGCTGTGTTTGTTTTAGCAATAGCGATTTTTACACTTACATGATTTTTCTCTTCTTTAATCGATACTTCTTTAAGACCTTCTGTTTCATTTAAAGTTTTATGTAAAAAAGGATCTTGTAGTTGACCGATTAATTCTCTTACTTGTTGATCATTCATCAATTTTGAAACACTCCTTCTATGTACATTTCGTCCTATAGTATAGCATATCTAGATTTAGTAAGTTACGTTGTGGGATTCTCTTTAAGGACGTTACATGAAGGAAGCTTAAAATTTATTGAACTGTACCATTTACATAGGCTTCAATACCATCCGCAATCGCTTTCGCCATTTGCTTTTGATAGTCTTTTTCAGTAAGTAATTTCAGTTCTTCCGGGTTGCTCAAAAATCCGGTTTCTACCAATACAGCTGGAACCGTTGCTTTTTTCAATAAATAAACTTGTTTAATGGCTAAAGCTTCACGTTCTGTGTTTCCAATCTGCTCCCGAATCGAACCTTGAATCGCTTTTGCTACGGCCGCTCCTTCAACATGACCATCTTTATGATAGAAAACTTGTGCGCCTCTCCATCTTGCTTCAGGAACTGCATTTACATGCACACTGATAAACAAGTCGGCATCTGTGTTTGTGATCATTTCTTCACGCAGTTTTAAGTCAGCCATTTTTCTAGCACGAATGGTTGGGAATGTAGCTTTTGGATTATGTTCCTCTAATGCATCTCCACCTTGAGAACGTGTCATAACGACTGTAGCACCTTGTTTTTTCAACTCTTTTTCAAGAGCTTCGCCTAAGGCTAAGTTAATATCCTTTTCTTTAACCTCACCAACAGATGCTCCTCCATCAATTCCTCCATGACCAGGGTCCACCACAATCTTGGTTCCAGCTAATGGAGCTGGTAAAAAGAATGCACGATCATTTGCTTGCGTTTCATACACCACTACCGATACCGACAATACCATTAACAATCCAATTGCAATCCATCGTTTCAACGCCTGCGACACCACCTTTTACACTCACTATACGTATGTCCATCCATTACTATGAGCAAAAGAGCAGTGTCATCTAAAATATCTATATTTATTTAACCGGGAGTTCATCCTCTCCAAAATCTATGTAAAGCGAACCGTCTGATTCAATTTCAGCATAGAAAACTTGCTCTACTGAATTAACTCCATGTTTAACCAATTGTTTATGCAACCATTCCTCTGTATGCCCTACACCTTGCAGATTTTTTGTAACTACTTTGCCATCCGAAATGATTGTACATGGCATAAATTTCGGGCTCTCAGTAGGAGCTTTTACATCTTGTTTAGTAGCTGGTTGCTGAGACACTTTTTTAAACACACTCAGTTCCCCATTGGTTTCCAGCACGGCGAAATGAACATCCTTTACTGAAAATATCCCTTGAATTCTAAGCAACATATTTAAATCACCTAATGGAAGTCTGCTCTTTTTAAGTGCTTTTTCTAGAATCTTGCCTTCTTTGATGACGATTAACGGTTTGTCATCTAAGAGTTCTTTAGCTCTATTGGATTTTATTGAAATAAAACTAATTAATATGGTAAGTAAAGACCACCAAATTAATGACGTAATCGCATTAATGTAATGGGTATCTTCATGGGATACGATTTCGCCTGCAATTGAACCTATGGTGATTCCTGTAATGTAGTTAAAAAAAGTCAGTTGACTCAATTGCTCTTTTCCAAGGATTCGAGCTAGACCAAGGAGTACTGAAAAAGTAACCGTTGTTCTAAGTAGCATTTCTAAAAAACTATTCACATCAAAATTCATTGGGTTGATTCCTCTCTACATAAAGACTCAACCTCTATCTTTTCCTGAATCATTATTACTTATTCATCAATGATACGGCTCTCCATTTAAGACCATAAAAACCATTTTTCTCGAAAGAACTAAATAGGGGCATCTATTTTAGAAACATTCATTTTGCAATAAAATCAATTCACCCTTGCTGATGTAGAGTTACCTGCTAAAACTCTCTAATCAAGTTTCGAAAGAAATGATGGATTTTTCTCTTGATTTACTGTTAACAGAAATAATACTGGTCATGGTTCCAACACAAACTACCGTTAAAAAGGATAAAAAAATGGAACTATCGGAAATTAACATACTCCCAGTAACAACGATGCATAAATCAATGAATAAAATAATTATCCCTGGATTTATCTGTGTATAGTTGGCTATTATTTGGCCCAAAAGATCTGTCCCTCCTATACTTGTATCATAACGAAGCATAATGCCAATTCCTGTTCCTACTAAAAGACCACCTATAATGGCACTAATAATAGCGTTTTGATTGTACAGGTCGCCAAGTGGATATAAAAATTGATATGAAAAATCAAGAATCAAAGACGAAAAGAGCATTCCGTGTAGACTGTTAAAGAAAAATAGACGTTTGTAAAACCAAGCAAGGATAAACACAGGAATACTAATTATTATTGCGACGAATCCTACCTTAACCCCCAACAAATAATGAAGAATCAAACCAACCCCGAATGTTCCTCCGTCTAACAAATGATTGTGAATCAAAAAAACATTTATGCCGACTGACATAAATAAACTTCCAATAATAATCGAGATTGTTTTTTCAATACAAGACACGTTTTTCCCACCCTAATAGATTGACTTACAGATGTGAGACATTATTTCAATATCGAATGATTAGCTTCTTAAATCTATTAGCCGTGTATTAAGAAGTTCTTTAATCCCTGATAAGCATTTTATGCCGAGTCAACCCTTAACATTCTCTAAGCATTTTTCTTATTTCCCGGGGAATTTTAATTCACGTTCTTACTTCACGTGAAGTAGAGTCTTTTGACATGTCAATTTTGATTATCCATCATATCGTTTACTTGCAGGCATTCGTTTTGACTCACTAATCGATCACAGGCCTTTAACGGATTAAAATGAAACACAAAAAAACCCTCTCCCAAAATAGGGAAAGGGTTTTTGAAAATCCGAAGATTAACGTTTTGAGAACTGAGGTGCACGACGGGCGCCTTTAAGACCGTATTTTTTACGTTCTTTCATGCGTGAGTCACGAGTTAACAATCCTGCAGATTTCAATGCTGGACGGAAATCTGGATCTACATGAAGTAGTGCACGAGCAATACCATGACGGATTGCGCCTGCTTGACCTGTGTATCCACCACCATTTACATTTACATGAATGTCATAGCTACCTAGAGTTTCAGTTGCTACTAATGGTTGTTTAATGATTTCGCGTAATGTTGCGAATGGTACGTAGTCTTCTACGTCACGTTTGTTAATTACGATATTGCCTTCGCCCGGTACTAAACGTACGCGTGCAGTTGAACTTTTACGACGACCTGTGCCGATATATTGAACTTGTGCCAAGGGTATGTCCTCCTCTTTAATTATCCGCGAAGCTCATAAGCTTCTGGTTTTTGTGCTGCATGTGGATGTTCTGCTCCAGCGTATACGTGAAGCTTCGTGAATGTTTGACGACCTAAAGAGTTTTTAGGAAGCATTCCTTTGATTGCTAATTCAAGCATTTTTGTTGGGTAGTTAGTACGCATTTGTAATGCAGTACGTTTTTTCAAACCACCAGCAAATTGTGTATGACGGTAGTAAATTTTGTCTGTTAATTTCTTACCAGTCAATTCGATTTTCTCAGCGTTGATAATGATCACATGATCACCTGTGTCAACGTTTGGTGTGAATGTTGGTTTGTTTTTACCACGTAAGATAGCAGCTACTTCAGAAGCTAAACGACCAAGAGTTTGGCCTTCTGCGTCTACTACTAACCATTTACGCTCTACTTCGTGACCTTTAGCCATGAATGTTGTACGCATGTATTTTGTCCTCCTAATTCAATCTAATCTGATTTAAAATTTTCTATATCATCATCAACAACAAGTTTCGGGGCTTATTGTGGGGTTAATGAAATACCATATGTCATCATATAACGCCAGGCATGAAAAGTCAAGTGCTTTTTTAAAAACACCAGGACGTGTTGCTTCATTCCTCATAACTTACAGTTTCTAAGTATAAACCGTGTGCAGGTGCCGTTTTACCTGCTTCTTTGCGATCCATTGCCTTTAACATACGCTCGATTTCAGCAGGCTCACGTCGACCAATGCCAACCTCCCACAAATTGCCCGCAATGATGCGAACCATATTGTATAAAAAGCCATCACCTTCAATGACTAAATGTAATTCTTGTGTGTCAGTTTGAATCAAATCTAATCTAGTAATGGTTCTAACTCGATCGACCACTTCGGTGCGGGCAGAGCAAAAACTTGTAAAATCATGCGTCCCTAAAAATAGCTGAGCTGCTTTACGCATTTTTTCAACGTCAGGTTTTATTCCTGGCATATGAACGACAAAATTTCGGGTAAAAGGATTTTGAATATCGGCTAAACTCCACTTGTAGCGATACACCTTATTGGTTGTCCCATAACGAGCATGAAAATCAGGTGCCACTTCTGCCACACTAAGTACTCGAATGTCGTCAGGTAATTGTGTATTTAATGCCCGTTCCCAACGTTCTATCGGAAAGGTTAAGTCTGTATCATAGTGGATCACTTGGCCTAAAGCATGGACCCCAGCGTCGGTTCTACCGCTAGCGACAACCTTTGTAACGTTTCCTTTATGCATTTTGGTTAAGACGCGTTCTATTTCTAATTGTACGGTGCGCTTTTCAGGTTGCACTTGATATCCGGCAAAACCAGACCCATCATACATAATAACGGCTTTTAATCGTCTCAAGTTCTTTCTCCCCTTACGAGCGTAATACCCAAAGAATGAATGTCATAGCAATTAGTAATAGCATTATGGTCGAATCGCGCCAATCCCATTTTAATTGACGATAACGTGTACGTCCTTCCCCTCCACGATACCCTTTCACTTCCATTGCAACGGCTAAATCCTCCGCACGTTTAAAGGCACTCACAAATAAGGGGATGAGTAACGGGACGACCGCTTTCACACGTTCCTTTATCGAACCTGATGTAATATCAGATCCTCTCGCCATTTGAGCTTTCATAATCTTATCTGTCTCATCCATTAGGGTTGGAATAAAGCGCAACGAAATCGACATCATTAAAGCTAATTCATGAACCGGTAATTTAAATCGCTTAAATGGGTTCAATAAAACTTCCATCCCGTCTGTAATTGAGATCGGTGAAGTAGTTAAAGTTAAGATAGAAGTCATTAGCACTAACACTAAAAATCTCAGCGAAATGAAAATACCTTGTCTTAATCCTTCCTCATAAATCTCAATAAATTGCCACTTCCACAATAAATCGCCTTCCTTCGTAAAGAAAATATGAAGAAGAAAGGTAAACACAAGTAAAAATAAGATAGGTTTTAATCCATTTAACAAGAAATACATACGTATTCTAGACACGAAGACTGTAAGCAAAGTGAAACCAAGCAACAAACCATATGTAATGGCATTATTCGCTAAGAATACGATGGCAATAAAAATAAAAACAAAGATTAATTTGGAACGTGGGTCTAATTTATGAACAAATGAATCCCCAGGTATATAACGACCAAAAATCATTTTTTCCATCATAGCTGCTCACGCCCCTTTCGGTTAACGAGAGCTAGTTCAGCAGCTAGTTCTTCCTCAGTTAAACAAGTTTTCGATAAGGAATGACCCAGTAATGCTTCTATTTTTCTTTGAAACTGAACAACACGCGGTGCTTCCAAACGATAGCTTTCAAGGCGTTCTTCATTTCCAAAAACCTCTTCTGGTGAAGCATTTAAAACACAAGTTCCTTCATGCATAATCGCTACCTGATCGGCGTACCGAGCGGCATCTTCCATAGAATGAGTCACGAGGATGGTGGTTAACCCTTTTTCAACATGCAACTGATGAAACAATTCCATGATTTCATGACGTCCCCGAGGGTCTAAGCCAGCAGTAGGCTCATCTAATACCAAAACACTTGGCTCCATGGCAAGCACTCCTGCAATTGCCACACGACGCATTTGCCCACCTGATAAATCAAACGGTGATTTCACTAACACATCTGATGGAAGCCCGAGCTGTTCCACTAAAATTCTTGCACGTTTTTCAGCCTCATTAGCAGAAACACCGAAATTTAATGGACCAAACATAATGTCCTTTAATACCGTTTCTTCAAAGAGTTGATGTTCAGGAAATTGAAACACAATCCCAATCTTTTGACGGACTGGCCTTATTTCTTTCACTTTTTTCCCTGCTTCAATTGTTAGTTTCCCAAGTGTAATAGACCCTTCAGATGGTTTAATCAATGCATTTAAATGTTGCAACACCGTAGATTTACCCGATCCTGTATGACCGATGATGGCTTGATAGCTACCAGAGGCAATCTTCAGGTTCACATGTTGAAGAGCACGTTTTTCAAATGGTGTCCCTTTTGCATAGGCATAGCCTATTTGCTTAAGTTCGATGTCCATACATCATTCACCAACTCTTCTTCTGACATATGATTCCCTTTAATCTCTAATCCCTGGTCTCTCAAAAGTAGACTCATTTTCATAGCAAAAGGTAAGTCCAAACCTAATTGAACTAACTCATCTCCGCGAGCAAAAACTTCTGTTGGCGTGCCTTCTGTGTACTTTCGTCCTTCATTCATAACCAATATTCGATCAGCTAGCAAAGCTTCTTCTAAATCATGCGTAATAGATAGAACCGTTAAGTGTGTCTCCTCACGCAATCTTCTAACCGTAGAAAGCACCTCATGACGCCCCTGCGGATCCAGCATCGATGTTGCCTCATCGAGAATTAGAATTTTTGGCTTTAATGCTAGTGCTCCCGCTATGGCAACACGTTGTTTTTGGCCACCCGATAAGTGATGTGGCTCGCGATTTAAAAATTCTTCCATTTTCACTTGAGCAAGTGATTCATGAACACGTATAATCATATCTTCAAACGGAACTCCGTTATTTTCCAAAGCAAATGCGACGTCATCTTGAACGGTGGCTCCGACAAATTGATTATCGGGATTTTGAAATACCATGCCCATTTGTGAACGTATCGCCCATAGGTTTTCTTCATTCAGCGACTCACCTAAAATACGAACTTCCCCACTATCAGGAAATAGTAATCCGTTCATGAGTTTAGCTAATGTGGATTTCCCTGATCCATTATGTCCAACGATGGCAATCCACTCCCCATCATTAACGGTAAACGAAATATCTTCAACCGCTTTTCGTTTATCGACTTCATCTGGTGTATATGTGTAGGCAACATTTTGTAATGATAATATTTCATTCATTTGTAAAACCTCCTCTGACTCAACTAAGCTCATCTCTTTTTATTCTCTCACTTTATTTACGAAACTTACAAAACAAAACTCTTTTGAAAAGGCTCGGTTAACTTTTACTGTTGATGTTATATATAGAAGAGGAAATCTGCTCCCTTTCCGCGGACGAACAGACAAGCCTCCTCAGGCGAACAGGATGTTGGTCACGAAAGCGTTGCCACACGATGTGGCGTTCTTACCCTTTGTTCGAGCTGCGGAGGCTCGTCTATCCTTTATTCCGCAGGAGTGTCGCAGTTTTCTATCTATCAATAAAATCATGTAACAGAGAGCCTTATGAAAAGGCAGAATAAATGCAGTGCATCTTACGATTACCGAATAGTAAATCAATTGTATCAGTCAAATAAAAAAGCGCGCACCTCATTCAGAGAAATGCGCTCTTCTATCTTTGTGTCGTATGCGGTTGCTCAGACCGTCTACGTGAATGAGGTGCGTAGAGCTAGACGAGACGCAATCGATAAAAATCGATCCGCTCATTGTAACGCTCAGCTTTTCATTTTGTCGTATAAATCTTTTTTAAAAAGAAGAGGGAGGCTTTTCAGCAATACCCCTCTTCATAATGTTTGAATTAAACTAATTCAATTACTACAACAGGTGCTCCGTCTCCACGACGAGGTCCCATTTTCATGATACGTGTGTAACCGCCTTGACGTTCAGCGTAGCGTGGTGCTACATCATCAAACAATTTTTGCAAAGCATAAACTGTTGATTCATTGCCTTCTGCGTCAGAAGTAGTAGTTAGTTCACGACGGATATATGATGCAGCTTGACGGCGTGCATGCAAATCTCCACGTTTACCTAAAGTAATCATTTTTTCAACAACTGAACGTAATTCTTTAGCACGAGCTTCTGTTGTTTGAATACGCTCATTGATAATTAAGTCAGTTGTTAAGTCACGTAACATCGCTTTACGTTGAGAACTTGTACGACCAAGTTTTCTGTAACCCATAGATGTTTACCTCCTTTGTTGAATATTGGATCTGTTTATATAAAACAAGTCGCTTAGTCTTCTTTGCGTAATCCTAAGCCAAGATCGTCTAACTTCGCTCTAACTTCTTCAAGAGATTTACGTCCAAGGTTACGTACTTTCATCATGTCGTCTTCTGACTTGTTAGCTAACTCAAGTACCGTATTGATACCAGCGCGCGTCAAGCAGTTATAAGAACGAACAGAAAGATCAAGTTCTTCGATAGTCATCTCCAACACTTTTTCTTTTTGGTCTTCTTCTTTTTCGACCATGATTTCAGCAGTTTTTGCCTCATCAGTCATACCAACGAAGATATTTAAATGCTCCGTTAAAATTTTCGCGCCAAGCGAAATCGCCTCTTTCGGACCGATGCTGCCATCTGTCCACACATCAAGAGAAAGTTTATCGTAGTTAGTCATTTGACCAACACGAGTATTTTCTACTTGAAAATTGACGCGTGAAACTGGAGTATAAATAGAGTCGATCGGGATCACGCCGATAGGAAGATCCTCACGTTTGTTTTGATCAGCAGGAGTGTAACCGCGGCCGCGTTGTGCATACATACGCATACGCAAATGACCGTTTTTACCGATTGTTGCAATATAGAGATCAGGATTTAATATTTCTACATCACTGTCATGTGTAATATCAGCAGCTGTAATCTGTCCATCACCTTTAACATCAATCTCTATGACTTTTTCTTCATCAGAGTAGATTTTAAGAGCTAGCTTTTTCACATTCATAATAACTGTAGCTACATCTTCAACTACGCCCTCAATAGTAGAGAACTCGTGAAGCACGCCATCAATTTGAATAGAAGTTACTGCAGCTCCTGGTAAAGACGACAACAAGATACGACGTAGTGAATTACCTAATGTGTTTCCATATCCACGCTCAAGCGGTTCTACAACAAACTTGCCAAATTTGGCTTCTTCGCTGATCTCAACCGTTTCAATCTTTGGTTTTTCAATTTCGATCATTCAAATTTACCCTCCTTCAAAACATCGAATGTATAGGTTCGTTCCATCATGAAATCGATAGTACTAGACTTATCGGTGATTGCACAACTCAGTTTGTACAAGAAATGATGTTCTCAATCAATTAAATTGAGACGCACCTATTACACGCGACGACGTTTTGGCGGACGGCAACCATTATGTGGTACAGGTGTAACATCTTTGATTGCTGTAACGTCAAGACCAGCAGCTTGAAGTGCACGAATTGCAGCTTCACGACCAGCACCAGGACCTTTTACCGTTACTTCTAACGTCTTCAAACCGTGCTCAACAGATGCTTTCGCAGCTGCTTCAGCAGCCATTTGCGCTGCAAATGGTGTTGATTTACGAGAACCTTTAAAACCAAGTGAACCAGCACTTGACCAAGATACCGCATTTCCTTGCATATCTGTAATCGTTACAATTGTATTATTAAATGTAGAGCGGATGTGAGCAATACCGGATTCGATATTCTTTTTCACACGACGCTTACGTGTTTGTTGTTTACGTGCCATGTTAAGAAGAAACCTCCTTTACCGATTATTTTTTCTTGTTAGCAACAGTTTTACGAGGACCTTTACGCGTACGCGCATTGTTCTTCGTATTTTGACCGCGCACAGGTAAACCGCGACGGTGACGGATACCACGGAATGAACCGATTTCCATCAGACGCTTAATGTTTAATGATACTTCACGGCGAAGGTCACCCTCTACCTTGTAAGCACCAATTGATTCACGGATTTTATTCAACTCGTCTTCTGTAAGATCACGAACGCGTGCATCTTCAGAAACGCCAGCATTAGCTAGTACCTTTTGAGCAGTTGTTTTACCGATTCCAAAAATATATGTTAATGAAATTATAACGCGTTTATCGCGCGGAATGTCAACACCAGCAATACGTGCCATGTGTGTCGTGCACCTCCTTCAAATTAGCCTTGTTTTTGTTTGTGTTTCGGATTTTCACAGATTACCATTACTTTACCGCGTCGGCGAATTACTTTACATTTTTCGCAGATCGGTTTCACAGATGGTCTCACTTTCATCTAACCCAACCTCCTTGTTAGTCCGGAGTGCAAAAGATTATTTAAAACGGTATGTGATACGACCGCGAGTTAAATCGTAAGGAGAAAGTTCAATTGTGACTTTATCTCCAGGTAGGATGCGGATAAAATGCATACGAATTTTGCCTGATACATGTGCAAGAATCGTGTGACCATTTTCCAATTCTACCTTAAACATCGCGTTAGGCAAAGTCTCAACAACTGTTCCTTCGACTTCAATTACATCGTCTTTCGCCATCAACCCTGTCTCCCTTCTGTATAAAAAATCAGGTTCTCATCATCAAATCAAACGGAATGAGGCACCAATTAGAGTTCTATAAGAGCTCTATTCGTTACAACATATGTTTTTTTTGCATGAGAGATGTTCGAAAGACACTCGTCAGGCTTCGCTTCTGGCAACCTACGGAGTAGACTGACCCGGGTGAACCTTGTCTCCCTCATGTAAACACGACCGCTCGGAATGCCTTGGATGAGTTCCACCATATCCGTTACACAGATGCTTCCACGAAACCCATTATACCTTGTCAGAACTAGAAATGCACGAAAGGACAAAGGGATCCTTTTAGCCATAACATATCTATTTCTGCCATCCGTATAGCGGGCACAATAGCTTTTGCAGCTCTCGAAATAAATTTCGTTCACAAGCGTGCCGCTAGGTTCAGCTGCGGTTGCCCTCTAAAAGAGCGTTCAAATCAGCAAATACCTTATGAATGTCTTGCTGACCGTTTATATTTGTTAACACACCTTTGTTTCCATAGTAGTCAAGCAAAGGTTGCGTTTGCTTCATATTTACTTCCAGACGGTTTGTGACCGTTTCCGGATTGTCGTCCGCGCGCTGGTAAAGCTCGCCTCCATCTTTGTCGCATACCCCATCTTTTTGAGGTGGGTTAAAGACTAAATGATACGCAGTGCCACATACTTTACAGATGCGACGCCCCGTTAGACGCTTAATCAACTCTTCTTGATCCACTTGAATATTCAGTACGTGTTCTACGTCCTTGTTCAATTCAGACAAAAGCGCATCAAGTGCTTCAGCTTGAGGAACAGTACGTGGGAACCCGTCTAATAAAAATCCGTTTTCACAATCAGGTTTGCTTAATCTTTCACGGACAATACCGATCGTTACTTCATCAGGTACTAATGCACCTTCATCCATAAACGCTTTGGCTTTTAGGCCTAGTTCCGTACCACCTTTTATAGCCGCGCGGAACATGTCGCCTGTAGAAATATGAGGGATTTCGTACTTCTCAACAATTTTATCTGCTTGAGTGCCTTTACCTGCACCTGGCAGACCCATTAAAACGATATTCATACGTTTTGCCCCCTGCTACAATTTACAGGTTGAAGGAACGAAAACGTTCCTAAAACCAAACATTTATTTCATAAAACCTTTGTAGTGGCGTTTCACGAGCTGTGCTTCAAGTTGCTTCATCGTTTCCAGCGCAACACCGACAACGATTAACAAACTTGTTCCACCGATTTGTGCTGATGCCGGAAGACCAGCAAAGTTAATAAACAATATCGGCATGATAGCAACTAATGCTAGGAAAATAGCACCTACGAAAGTTAAACGATACAAAACAGTCGTTAGATAGTCTTGTGTGTTCTTCCCTGGACGAATCCCTGGAATGTAAGCACCTTGCTTCTTCAAGTTATCAGCAACATTTTCAGGATTCACTTGAATGAACGCATAGAAATACGTAAATGCAATGATTAACGCAACATAAATGAGCATGCCCACCGGTTTCGAATAATCAAATGTGTTCTGAATAAAATCAGTTACCGAATTTTGTCCAAAGAAGGTAGAAAGTGTTTGTGGTGTAATGATAAATGCAACCGCAAAGATCACCGGAATAACCCCAGCAGCATTCACTTTTAACGGTAAGTGTGTTTGTTGACCACCAGTTTGACTGCGGCCTGCTACACGTTTTGCATATTGTATAGGAATTTTACGCAACGCTTGTTGAACATAAATTACTCCTACAGTAACAGCAATAATCGCTAAAACTAAAAGTGCCATGATCGCAATACGGATGAATAAATCATCACCAGCGCCATCAATTTGTTGTGCATAGATTTGGTTAGCAGCTCCAGGAATCGCAGCAACGATACCAGCAAAGATAATAATGGAAATACCATTACCAACACCTTTAGCCGTAATTTGCTCAGACAACCAAAGTAGGAACGCTGTTCCACCTGTTAACACAATTGCTATGACAATATACGTGGAAATGCCATCAGCTTTAATTAAAGAGCCACCATACATACGGTTAAATCCATAAGACATCGCCATCGCTTGAATGAACGCCAACACGATTGTGAAGTAACGTGTGAACTGAGCAAGTTTACGTCTTCCGACTTCACCTTGTTTCGCCCACTCCGTGAACTTCGGGACAACATCCATTTGTAACAATTGTACAATGATAGATGCTGTAATGTATGGCATGATCCCCATTGCTAAAATAGAGAAATTAGCAAGAGCACCACCACCAAATGTATTTAAGAAACCAATTAAACTAAACTGGTCTGTTGCTTGCAATACTGCAGCGTCAACGTTTGGTACTGGAATGAAAGTTCCCATACGGAAAACAACTAACATTAGAAGTGTAAAAATGATTTTATTTCGTATATCTCTCACGCGCATAAAGTTGGAGATCGTTTGAAACATTATACCACCTCAGTTTGTCCGCCCGCTGTCTCGATTGCTTCTTTTGCTGAAGCAGAGAACTTGTGAGCTTTAACAGTAAGCTTTCTGTCAAGAGATCCGTTACCGAGAATCTTAATTCCAGCTTTTTCGCTGCTCACATAACCAGTTTCAATAAGCAATGCAGGTGTTACCTCTGTACCTTCATCGAAACGGTTTAATGTATCAAGGTTCACAATAGCGTACTCTTTACGATTAATGTTCGTAAATCCACGTTTTGGTAAACGACGGAACAATGGGTTTTGACCGCCTTCAAATCCTGGACGAACACCTCCGCCAGAACGAGCGTTTTGACCTTTATGACCTTTACCTGCAGTTTTACCATTACCAGAACCAATCCCGCGACCTTTACGTTTACGTACTCCACGTGATCCTTCTGCCGGTTTTAACTCATGCAATTTCATAGGGTGACACCTCCTTATTCTTAAACTTCTTATAGTTCCTTAACAGAAACTAAATGAGCGACTTTTTTAACCATCCCACGGATAGCTTCATTGTCAGCGTGCTCAACTGTTTGATGCATTTTACGTAATCCAAGAGCTTCTACTGTTTTGCGTTGATCTGGTTTAGTACCGATAACGCTACGAGTGAGGGTAACTTCTAGTTTGTTTGACATGTCATTTCCCCCCTTAACCTAACAGTTCTTCTACTGTTTTACCGCGTAATTTTGCAACATCTTCTACACGTTTTAATTCTGTTAAACCTTGGATTGTTGCACGGACCATGTTAATTGGTGTGTTTGAACCAAGAGATTTAGAAAGAATATCTGTAATACCAGCAAGTTCTAATACCGCACGAACTGGACCACCAGCAATTACACCAGTACCTGGTGCAGCAGGTTTAATTAGAATTTCACCAGCACCAAAGTTACCGATGATTAAGTGTGGAGTTGTACCACGTACCATTGGCACTTCGATCAGGTTTTTCTTCGCATCTTCAACTGCTTTACGGATAGCATCTGGAACTTCTTGTGCTTTACCAGTACCAAATCCTACGTGGCCGTTTTTGTCACCAACAACAACCAATGCAGAGA
>JBEVEQ010000067.1:0-14297 GCA_040512715.1 Paenisporosarcina sp.
ATCAATAAATATAGCATATGTCACACGTGAAATCAATAAATGTAAAATGGTTAAAATAGAGTCAATGTCTTTTTATACCGCTTCTTTTATTATTTCAAAATAAATTCATAAATTGCTCCCACTATAAGTATCCGAGACAGCCAATTATCCTTGCCTATTTTTTTCACTCATTGTACATAACCAATCAAAACTTGGAAATAATGAACAAAGAAATTCAATAGTGATTGATTGAATTCTTGATTCGCATCTCTTACAATGACGTTTTCAATATGAGAGCAAGGGGGTACATAAATGTTTGGCTTTAACGACTTATGGAAGTTCTTCTTCTCATTTTTTCTTGTAATGCCTCTAGTAACGATACTTCATCAAATGGGGCATGTTTTTTTTGCGAGAATATTTGGCGGCAAAGTCAATATGCATATTGGGTCAGGAAAAGTCTTAACAAAAATTGGACCTCTACATATTCGTCGAATGTATTTTTATGATGGTTGGTGTGAGTATATTTCTTTAACAAAAAAAAGAAAGAGATGGCAATTGATGTTGGTGTACTTGGGTGGTTCGTTGTTTAATTTAGGGGGCATTTTCCTGTTAAACGGTTTGATAATAATGAGAGAGCTGGAGCCTGGCATTTTCTTATACCAATTTGTTTACTTTTCATTCTATTTCATCTTTTTTTCCCTTTTTCCTATTTGGCATGGGGAAAATCCGAGTGATGGGATGGCTGTTTGGAACCTCATTCGTAATAAACCATTCAAAAATAATCCGACGATGTAAACGTTGGATGTGTTTGATAAATTTTGCTAGCTGATGCACGTTGAAATCGATTTTATTGGAAAGTAAATTATGTGAAATCGATAGAGCATTCCGTCGTAGCTGTAAAACTCATAACTGACTTAAAATCTACAATCAACACTTTTGGTTAATATGGAGTTAATAAAAATCACAGGATAAAAAAACGCGCCAGATTCTAATGAATCAGGTGCGGTTTTTAACACTTGTTTATGGATATCAATCAGTATAAGAAAAAACATAGCTTGCACCATTTTGTGTGCAAGCTATGTTTTTCTAA
The DNA here is from genome assembly GCA_040512715.1 of Paenisporosarcina sp. Taxonomy (GTDB): domain Bacteria; phylum Bacillota; class Bacilli; order Bacillales_A; family Planococcaceae; genus Paenisporosarcina. The sequence goes on from JBEVEQ010000067.1 coordinate 1,070, forward strand.
TGTGAAAACAAGTCGGTAGAATGTTTTACATGTTTTTTCGTTTCAGGTTCAACGAAATGCTTAGCTGAATTAATGGCAATTGGTGCTTCACCGAATCCGCAAGCGATTAATTTCACTTTCCCTGCGTAAGTGTTACTATCCCCTACAGCATATACACCTGGCAATGTCGTTTCCATCATTGAATTGACAACGATAGATTGACGCTCCATTTCCATTCCCCACTCTTTCATTTTTCCGATGGAGGAACGGAATCCATAATTGACGATGACATGATCTGCGGGTAACAATTCGATTTCTCCCTCAGAGTTGCGAATGGCAACATGGGAAAATGCCTCACCGGCTGGTTCAAAATGATCGACAACATATGGTGTTTTCACAATGACTGAAGACTGTTGAAGCAATTCTAAACTATGCTCGTGTGCTCGGAAGGTGTCTCGGCGATGCACAAGAGTTACGCTTTTAGCAATTGGTTCGAGCATTAATGCCCAGTCTACTGCAGAATCTCCGCCTCCAAACAATACCACGTCTTTCCCGGCAAAGGTGCCCATATCGTTCACGAAATAATGCAGTTGAGTGCCTTCGTACTTTTCAGCTTCTGCTAATTCTAAACGCTTTGGCTCAAAAGCTCCGTTACCATTTGTGAAGACAACTGTTTTCGAAAGATGTTTTCCTTCATTTGTCGTCAATTGCCATGTTCCATCTTCAAGTCTCACTAAATCTTCAACAGATTCTCCCGTAACGATTGTTGGTGCGAAAATAGAAAGTTGTTCAGCTAAATTGTCTACTAAATCTTTCGCACGAATTTTTGGAAAACCAGCTACATCATATATATATTTTTCTGGATAAAGCGCGGTTAATTGCCCACCGATATTTGGTAAGCTTTCAATAATTTTCACTGACATTTGTCGCATGCCGCCATAAAAAGCAGAGAATAATCCTGCAGGACCAGCGCCGACAATTGTTACATCATAAATTTTCATGAAAATACACTCCTAAGTTAAAATCAGACTAATAAGAGTTTACCACTTTTTACTCAAACATAAGCCTAATTTTGAATGATTCAGTCGAAAGAATGAGAAGGGTTGAACTATTAAATGGATGTCTTTCTAAAAAAGTACTCGTAATCACGGAAATAAAAGGAATCTATTCATTTCTTCTCGAATATAAACGTAGAAAGAAATGAATGGGGTGCAAGATAATGGATGCAGATGTTGTGGTGGTTGGCGCAGGACTAGCAGGTTTAGTGGCGGTTGCAGAATTAGTAGACGCTGGACGTAAAGTGTTGTTACTAGATCAAGAACCTGAAGCCTCCTTAGGGGGACAGGCTTGGTGGTCTTTCGGTGGTTTATTTTTAGTTGATACACCGGAACAACGTCGTCTTGGAATAAAAGATTCACAAGAACTCGCCATGCAAGATTGGCTTGGATCTGCAGGATTCGATCGGGAAGATGAAGATGAATGGGGACGAAAATGGGCAAACGCTTACGTTGAGTTTGCGACACATGAAAAAAGAGAATGGCTGCACAGTTTAGGAATTCGTTTTTTTCCGGTTGTCGGATGGGCTGAGCGCGGTGGTTATTTAGCAGAAGGTCATGGTAATTCAGTTCCTAGATTTCATATTGTTTGGGGGACTGGACCTGCAATAATTAAGCCTTTCGAAGATCGACTTCGGAAAGGGATTGCCGAAGGTTTAGTAGACTATCGTCCAAGGCACCGAGTTGATGACTTAATACTTGAAGAAGGGCGAGTGACAGGTGTCCGAGGTAGTATTCTTATTCCAAGTGATGCAAGGCGAGGAGAGGCCAGTTCACGTGAAGTACTGGGAACATTTGAGTTTGAGGCTCCTTCGATTTTAGTAACGAGTGGTGGAATTGGTGCTAATTTCGATTTGATTCGAGAAAATTGGCCTGTTCGATTAGGTAAGGCTCCATCTAGAATGATTTCTGGTGTGCCTGCCCATGTAGATGGACGAATGCTAGGAATTACAGCGCAAGCAGGCGGTCGAATTGTTAACCGTGACCGAATGTGGCATTACACAGAAGGCATTCGAAACTGGAACCCGATTTGGGAAAAACACGGCATTCGTATTTTACCTGGTCCATCTTCCATGTGGTTTGATGCTACAGGACAACGATTTAAAGCGCCTAATTTCCCGGGATTTGATACGCTTGGTACACTCGAAACCATTCAAGCTACTGGATATGATTATTCATGGTTTATTCTTACGCAAAAGGTCATTGAAAAAGAATTTGCATTGTCGGGATCTGAACAGAACCCTGACTTGACGGGTAAAAGTATAAAACAAGTACTTTCTCGTGTTCTCCCTGGCCCTACTGCTCCAGTTAAAGCGTTTATGAATCAGGGTGAAGACTTTGTTGTGGCCAACACACTTGAAGAGTTAGTTGATGGTATGAATAACCTGACAGGTAACCAACTAATTCATCACGCGGATTTGGAAAGACAAATTATCGCAAGAGATCGAGAAATAAATCATAAGTTTACGAAAGATCTGCAAATCACAGCACTTCGAGGTGCTCGAAATTACATAGGAGATAAGCTGATTCGCGTGGCATCTCCGCACAAATTCCTTGATTCAAAGAACGGACCATTAATTGCAGTACGATTAAATATCATTAGTCGTAAAACGTTGGGTGGGTTGCAAACGGATTTATCTGGCCGGGTACTTAACTCTTCAGGTGAATGTATACCAGGACTCTATGCAGCAGGGGAAGTTGCTGGTTTTGGCGGTGGTGGGATTCATGGTTATCGTTCTTTAGAAGGGACATTTTTAGGTGGTTGCTTGTTTTCTGGAAGGCAAGCAGGAAGAGCAGTCGTTAAGAATTTAAACAATGCTATAGAGTCACCTGATAGATGAATATACAAAGAGTTAGAAAAGGATTTAGTCTCTTCAATTGAGACTAGATTCTTTTTTTGCCTTTTTCAATTAATTGAAAATACAAGAGTTCTAATGAAATTCATGTTAAGATAGTGAAATTAGATTTTGAACGGATTAGAGGTGTACGGTTGAAAAATAATATAATTATCGGTTTATTTTATATAGTTGGATTATCTTTTTTATCTTTAGGTATTAGTGTCATGATTTTAGCTGACCTTGGAGCAGGTGCATGGGATGCCATGTATGTTGGACTTTCTGAACTTACAGGCCTAACCGTAGGCACATGGATATTACTAATTGGTGTTCTACTTATCTTATTAAACAGTGTGATTTTAAAGAAAATGCCAGAATTCTTGTCGGTTATTACGATTTTAATTATTGGATCCCTTATCGATTTTTGGTTACTAATTGTTTTTTCATCTTTTTCACCCGAGGATTTTGCTTTCCGTATCATTTTGTTTATCAGTGCGATTCTTTTCATTGCTCTCGGCATCTCATGTTATTTACAATCGAATTTTGCTCGCAATCCAATGGATACCTTAATGATGGCTATTCAACATCGAACAGGAAAAAGTTTAGCTTTTTCCAAAACGATTATGGAAGTAACCGTCCTTATTATTGCCTTACTTCTCGGTGGGCCAATCGGCGTTGGGACACTTATTGTGACTTTTACAATCGGACCATTAATACAACTATTCATTGGACCGATTACAAGATTGAGAAAGCATCTTTGTACAGACCGTATTGCAATGGATAGACAACAAGAAAATATTTAAATAAAGGCAAAGTTAAACGATGTTGTTGCGAGGTATGAATTTGCGAAACTTCTGTGGAAAAACGGGCAGGCAAGACCCAGCAGCTCGTCACGATCGAGGAGGATTGCCAGTTCATCCCCGGAAAGGTGCAAATTCCCTTTTTTATTATTAAAATCAACAGTAAAAATTAACAAAGCCTAAAAAATAGAAATGAGCGGCAGTATGTTATTACTGTGGCTTTTTTATTTGAATAAAAATAAAGTAAGGCATATTAAATTCGAATTAATACGTTTTTATCGAAAAGAATAGGGAATGTTTAAAGATGACACTTCAATTTGAGGAGGAGATTTTGTTGGAGGAAAAAGAAAAGTTTCCAGAATTCGAACCCGACCATGTGAAGAAGGAAGAACGAAAAAATCAAATAAAAATTAACGAAAACGAAAAACATGAAAACGAAAAAACGAATAATCATGAATTTGAACAACATGAGAATGATTTGAAAACGACCAATGCTTTTGAGGTAGACCAAAATCAGCTGAATGATCCTGCAAATGATATTGCGAATAAACAAGGACGTAACTTTAAAGCATAATCGATGAAACCGCTATCCGATAAGGGCAGTGGTTTTTGTCTGCTTAGGCATAATAATTGACTGAATATGGACCAGCTTATATACTTGCCCTACAAAACTGCATATGAAACTTCCTTTAAGGGGAGTAGCAACACAGCAAAGTCGTCAATTCGGGATGTGAATCCCCGGCTGTTGTTGGCAACGAAAGTTGTTTGCGAGACCTTGCCGATTGTTTGGTGAGGTCTTTTATTTATTTGAGACGTGAAAACCAAATTATTGGTTCTAACGTCTTTTTCATTTGCATTATGATGAATAGGGGGTTACCACATGGATACCTATCAACAGCTGGTCGATTCAGTAATTATATCAAGCAAAAGTAATCGTCTTCTTTCCTATGATGATTCACTTACACTAATAGGAACTGGCAGAAGTGCTTTTGTTTTTCAGATAAATGAATCAAATCAAGCGATTAAAGTCTTTTTCCCCGAATTTAAGCACATTGCAGAAGAAGAAGCAGAAATCTATCGGAAATTGGAGGGTATATCATATTTCCCTATCATATACGCTTCTGGAGAGAATTATCTCGTTATGGATTTTATTGAAGGACGCACACTTTTTAGGTGTATAAATGACGGGGCAACCATAAAAGAAACTCATATTCGTGATACCGATTATGCACTTTCATTGGCAGCGGAAAGAGGTCTAAATCCTTCTGATATACATTTGAGAAATATTATTATCACGACTAATGATGAAGTGAAGCTTATAGATGTCGCTCGATTTAACCAAACGAAGAATTGTAGCCAATGGGATGATTTAAAGTATGTCTATCATCGTTTTTATTCAAAAAGAATGTTTCCTAAAAAAATTCCCGCTTCGATATTAAATGTGTTTGCCTATTTTTATAAAAAACCATTGATAGCAAAAGTTTTTAGCTTAGCTAAATCCCGTTAATTAAAACAAGAGTGGAAATTCAAGGTTCACTTTTCTTAGATGAAAAAAGACATCCGCTAGCAATTAGCTAGCGGATGTCTTTTTTAGTATGGATTCGTTTTGAGTCGACAATAGGTAAAATCGTTGACTGCTTGATTTCCCGGAGTGCTAAAGAGGTTTGGATTCGAGAAATTCCGAGCTTGTTAAGCTTTCGGATAAAATGTTCAAGTTCTCGACGATCTTTATTGGCAACTTTCAATAAATAATCAAATTCACCGGTAAGGCAATGGCACTCAAGTATTTCGGGCATGGATTCTAAATTTTGTTCAAGCACCTCCAATTTTTCGGCTTGATGAATGTCAGTGCTAATAAAAATAAAACAGAGTAAATCGAAACCGAGTTTTTCCGGGTCGAGAATGGCTACTTGTCGATTAATGTACCCTTCGCTAACTAAGCGCTTTACACGAGCATGCGTGGCAGGAGGAGAGAGGTTAACGTGCTTTCCTAGTTCGGCATTGCTGATATCTGTCGAACGTTGCAAAACATCTAATAGTAAAAGGTCAATTGGGTCTAAAATTTTGTTACTCAACGATTCCATGTGACGTACCCCTTTTCGTTTGTTCCAAAAATCTTCTGAAAAGAATACAGATTTGGAATTAATATAAGTATTAAGGTAAATTTCTTTCGATTATTTCGAAATTAGTGGATATTACAAACTCATATACGGTTTATGGCGATATGGTGATAAAATTATTCTATCGGATGAAATCTGAAGGAGCAATATCATGCCATATATCTATTATTTATTGCTATTATTTACGAGTTTATTGTGGGGTGGAAATTTTGTAGTTGGCAAATCGCTTGTAGATTATGCCTCTCCATCAACATTAACTTTATTACGTTGGGTGATTGCAGTAGCTTGTCTAATTCCACTCGTGTGGTGGAAAGAAAAGTCGTTAGTTCCGTGCAAAAAAGCACTTATTCCTCTGTTGTTAATGGGAGGCACTGGCGTGGTGTTATTCAATCTTTTTCAGTTTCTTGCACTTGATTATACAACGGCTAGTAATGTTGGGCTGATTTCGACGTTCAATATGTTCTCTATTGCATTATGTTCGTATTTATTATTAAAAGAGAAGATTCATGTATTCCAATTAGTTGCTCTTTTGATTTCCTTCAGTGGTGTTTTGTTAGTCCTTACGAACGGGCATTTAGAAGTTTTGTTCGCCCTGCGATTTAACAAAGGTGATCTTTTCATGTTGGCTGCTGTGACGTTATGGGGATTATATGCTGTTTGTAGTAAATGGGCGATGAAATATATGTCGCCATTAATGGCCACTTTGTACTCGGGGATATTTGGGATACTTATGCTAGCACCCTTTCACATCGGAGATTTTAAGATTGAAAAAGTGGATGATACTTTTGTTCAATCCATTCTTTACACAGGTGTCATTTCGACTGTGGTTTGTATGCTACTGTGGAATATAGGAGTTCAAAAGTTAGGAGCTACTACTTCAGGAATTTTCCTAAACTTCAATCCTGTGTTTACAGCAATACTCGCATTCTTCTTTTTGGATGAACGCATGACAGTAGTTCAGGGATTCGGAAGTCTAATTGTGATTATTGGTAGTGTTTTGTTTACGATGGTAAAAACGAACCCCTTTAAATTGATAAAGAAGAAATTCGAATGGAATAGAACTCCTGTTGTGGATGCAACAATTCCATTGGCCATTAAGAAAGAATAGAAGCAAGACATTAAAAAAGCCCATTGTCCTCTTAATCCGGACAATCGGCTTTTCGCATTATTTTGTTGGTACAGCATCAATTTCTTCTGTTAATTTGACTAATTCATCGATTAATTCACCTATATAGGCAATGGTATCGCGGAGTGGTTTCTCTGTTGTGACATCGACTCCTGCCATTTGAGCAAGCTCTACAGGAGATTTTGTTCCGCCAGCTTGTAGCACTTCTAACCAATCAGCGACAGCTGTTTCACCTTCAGTTAATATGCGTTTCGACACTTGTGTAGAAATAGTCAAGCCAGCACTATATGTGTATGGATATAAGCCCATGTAATAGTGAGGTTGACGCATCCATGTTAACTCGGCGCCAGGTGTGATTTCTACAGCATCTCCCCAGAATTCTTCTAACACGCCGCGTTTGATTTCATTCAGAATGCTTGCATTCACGTTTTCTCCCGAATTGACACGCTCATATACTTTACGTTGATAAGCAGCTTCCAATAAGTGGGTAACAAAATTGTGATAATACGTTCGAGAAACAATAGACGAGATTACCCAGCGTTTGAATTTCGGATCATCTGAGTTTTTTAATAAATGATTTGCCATTAACATTTCGTTCATCGTAGAAGGAGCTTCAATGAAGTATAGAGATGGACGAGAGTTGAAAATGTTTTGTTTTTTATGTGCATTGTAGAAATGGCCAGCATGTCCAAGCTCGTGAGCTAATACAAACACTTCATTCATTCGGCTAGACCAAGAGATCAAGATGTATGGATGTGATCCGTAAGGACTTGAACAAAATGCGCCTGTCGATTTACCAGTGTTTTGAACGAAATCAATCCAACGCTCATCAAACGAACGGTTCACCATATGCAGATAGTCTTCACCCATAATTGCGAGGGCATCGTTCATGTATTTTTTTGATTCTTCAATCGTGATTTTTGGTTCATAGGACGGATCTAAAGGAATCTTTAAATCTGCAAATGTCATTTCTTTTAACCCATGAACTTTTTGAAGAAGTTTAGCATATTTTCTCATGTGAGGAGCAAGCTCACTCGTAATTAAATCGATTTGACGATTAAATAAGGATTGATCCACTTCTTGATCGAATAATAAATAATCAAATATGTTGTCATAGCCACGTAAATCGGAGGTGGTTTTTTCAATTTGTAATTTCATATCATATGTTTTTGCAGTCGTATGTTGATAATTCTTTAGTTGTTTTGAAAAGGCTTCAAAGGCAGCGCGTCTCACATCAGTATCCGTTTCATTTTCCCAATCGCCTTCAAAAGATACATAGCTTAACGGATATTTCTTACCATTTACTTCGAAATCTTCGAAAGATAAGTCAACCATTTTCGTTGTATTGTATAAGCCGTAAGGAGCTGAAAACGATGATGAATAAGCTGCTAATGTTTTCTCGACTTCTGGGTGTAATTGATGTGGCTTTTGGCGAATTAGTTCTTTCAAGTAATGGGCATATTCTTCTGATTTATTCATAGCATCTTTCAAGTCATCCATTGATAATTCTAGTAACTCACTATCGACAAAAGATAATTTACTACTTACTGAAGCTGCGATAGACCCGAATTTTCCAGAACGCATTTGTGCATCATTATCTGTTTGATCTGTACTGAAGGCTAAACTTGCATATGTTCCAATTGGTGTAAATTTCTCATAAATTGCTGCGTAGCCTTTAAGAGCTTCAATAGCAGAATCACTGCCTGTGATTTGTCCTTTGAACTTTGAATGAAATGCATCTACAGACGTTTCAAGATCAGAAATTGCTTCTTGATACTCTATTTCTGAAGTAAATAAATCCTGTAGATTCCATGTCTCTTCAATATTTACTTCTGAACGTGCAGGTAAACTTTTAACCATTTGCAATCTCTCCTTATTGTTACGAAATACGAACTAATTATTAGTATAAAGGTTTAAAATGAAAAAGGGTGAAAATTCAATTATTTTATGTTAAAAGTGTAAAATAATCTTGAAGAGAAGATTTACATACAATTTTGACTAATAAAAAGAGAATAGAGGGGAATAAATAGTGAGACGCAATTTTTACACAACAGATCAAACGCTTCACCATATTTTACGGAGTGAAATGGATCAATCCTTTTTTAATTTCGCAGATGAACAATTAAAAGTTTTTGGTGAGTTAGTGGCAAATGAAATTGATGAACGGGCGAAGCATACGGATCGTACAGGGGAACCGAAGTTAGTGAAATACGATAAATTCGGAGATGATTCTTCGACAGTTTGGGTAAACGAAGGGTATCGCCAGACGGTTAAAGAAACGTACGAAACAGGTATCGTTGGCTATGTGCATAAAGAAATTCCTCAGCTTCAGCGAAAAGGAAGTTATTTGTATAGTTTTGCACAAGGCTATTTATTGTCTCAGGCAGAAGCAGGATTATATTGCCCAGTAACATTGACGATGGCGACAGCGTTCTTACTAGATCATTACGCAAGTGAGGAACTGAAAATGAAATTCCTCCCGAATGTTTGTGCAACGGGAGACGTTGAACTTTATGAAGGTGCTACATTTTTAACAGAACGTCAGGGTGGCTCTGATGTTGGGGCAAATGTGGTTCGTGCAGTAAAAGAAGGCACAGTGTATCGATTATATGGTGAAAAATATTTTGCTTCCAATGCAGGAATGGCAAAGGTGGCGATGGTACTAGCTCGAATCGAAGGGGCTCCTTCTGGTTCTAAGGGTTTAACGCTTTTTGCAGTACCTTGGCGTGATGAGTCAGGTGGTTTAAATGGGATATCCATTCGAAGATTAAAAGACAAACTCGGAGTTCGGGCAGTACCAAGCGGTGAGGTCGAATTTGATGGAGCGGTGGCCTATGTTGTAGGTGATCCAGCAAATGGGTTGAAATATATGATGGAAGCTTTGAATTTATCGCGAATTTGTAATGCTGTGGCTTCCTTAGGTATTATGCGACGAGCCCTAATAGAGGCTCATGAATATTCTGAAAAACGAGATGCGTTTGGTCGGAAGCTCATTGAATTTCCGATGATACAAGATACGCTCGGAAGTTTAACGGCAAAGCTTGAAATTGAATTGTTAACAATGTTTGATTTAATCAAATTGTATGATCGAGTTGTCGCCGGGGATGGGTCTTCAGAGGAAATTGTTTTAAATCGTTTATTTATTGCCATTCTAAAAAAAGAGTCAGCGGAGCAAGCGATTCATTTTGCCCATGAGGCTATAGAACTTCATGGTGGAAACGGCTACATTGAAGATTTTATTACACCAAGATTACTTAGAGATGCTCAAGTCCTAACTGTTTGGGAAGGAACGGCAAATATTTTAGGACTTGAACTTGTTCGTTTAGTGCGGAAATTTGATGCCCATCTGCTATTTGTAAACTTCATAAACAAAAGACTTTCAAATTTACAAGACAAGGATTTCAGATATCAAATTGTTGAAAATGAGTTAGCGAAATTGAATGAAAAACTTATCCTATTTGCAAGAATGGATGAACCAATGCAAACGCTTGAGGCCAAATTAATCGCGGAGCAAATGGCTTGGATATATGAAAGCTTAATCGCTATAGAGACCGCTCGAGAACTAGGGGGAAAATATGAATTGCTCGCAGATAGTTACTTGGAAAACACATGGAATTTACGCGAATTTGGAACTTTAGCAAAAAGTCTTCAATTGTATTCTTAGACAGCCTTTTCTTTTAAATAATAATGACTTCTGGCGTACCAAAATAAAAGGAAGATTAATTTGATAATTCTTAATAGTACGGGTATTTAAGGGATAGGCAATTTATTTTGACGAAGGCATATACTTCGGATAACATGAGTAATACCAAGTAAGTTTATATGAATTAGGAGGAATGAAAATGAAAAAGTTTAGTTTATGGTTTGTCCTATTAATAGCTGTAGTGGTATTAGCAGCTTGTGGATCTTCAGAGAAAGAGGATGCAACAGAAAAAAATGGTGCAAAATCTGATAAAGAGGCAAGTGATTTACTTGCAAAAGTTAAAGAGGATGGGGAATTGTTAATAGGAACAGAAGGAACATATCCTCCTTTTACTTATCATGATGAAACTGGGAAATTGACTGGTTTTGATGTTGAGATTGCTGAAGAAATTGCAGCACGCTTAGGTGTTGAACCAAAATTCATGGAAACACAATGGGATGCTATGTTCGCAGGACTTGATTCTGAACGATTTGATATGATTGCTAACCAAGTAGGGATTAATGAAGATCGAATTGAAAAATACGCGTTTTCAGAGCCTTATATTTCCTCGGCAGCAGTTTTAGTTGCACATACAGATAATGAAGATGTAAAAGGTTTTGAAGATATTTCTGGTTTAAAATCAGCACAATCATTAACAAGTAATTATGCCGAAATTGCCAAATCAAACGGTGCTGAATTAGTTGGTGTGGAAGGCTTTAACCAAGCGATTGAATTATTAAATTCAAAACGAGTAGATGTGACAATCAACGATAAACTTTCTGTGTTAGATTTCCAAAAGCAAAAACCGGATGCGAAGATTAAAATAGTAGCTGAAGCTGACGATGCAGCACAAAGTGGATTAATGTTCCGCCAAGGAAACGAAACGTTAGTGGAAGCAGTAAACGAAGCGTTAAAAGAAATGATTGAAGATGGAACATACGATCAAATCTCAGAAAAATGGTTTGGCGAAAATGTTTTGGAATAATTTTTCTATAGAGCCAGATAAAATGGAGCGATATATTGATATCGCTCAAACTTCCCTCCAGCCATTGCTGGAGGGTCTAGTTGTCTTTACGCTTCCTTTAAGCATCATCTCGTTTATCCTTGGATTAATTCTTGCTGTCTTCACTGCATTAGGCCGCATTTCAACAGTTAAGATATTTCAATTGATATCTAGGTTTTATGTGTCCATTATTCGTGGGACACCTCTAATCGTTCAATTGTTCATCTTATTTTATGGATTACCTTCGGTTGGAATCGTCATAGATCCTTTTCCAGCTGCGGTTATTGGATTTTCATTGAATGTAGGTGCATACGCCTCTGAAATTATTCGAGCTGCCATTCTGTCTATACCTAAAGGACAATGGGAAGCGGCTCAGATGATCGGAATGACGTATTCTCAGTCATTAAAACGCGTTATTTTACCACAAGCAACTCGTGTATCTATACCTCCTTTATCTAATTCATTTATTGGATTAGTGAAAGATACTTCTTTAGCCGCAATGATTCTTGTTACGGAAATGTTTAGACGAGCACAAGAAATTGCAGCAACTAATTATGAGTTTTTACTCCTTTACGTGGAAGCTGCTGTTATTTACTGGATTGTATGTTTCTTCCTTTCTATCATTCAAGGCAGATTAGAACATCGATTTGATCGATATGTAACAAGATAACTGAATTGAACCGGTGAAAAAAGAAGGGAGTAACTTATGAAATGATAAATATAGATGGTTTACACAAACAGTTTGGACAATTAGAAGTCTTAAAAGGAATCAATTTAAAAATTAATAAAGGGCAAGTGGTTGTCGTAATCGGACCATCAGGTTCGGGGAAAACAACATTACTGAGATGTCTCAATATATTAGAAGTACCAACGTCAGGTAGCATATCTATAGACGATCAAACCACTGATTTTTCAGCGAAGGTATCGAAAAAGTCAATCGATGAACTTAGAAAAAAATCTGCGATGGTTTTTCAACATTATAATTTATTTCCACATATGACCGTCCTTCAAAACGTAATGGAGGGTCCAATTACGGTGAAGAAACTTTCAAAAGTGGAAGCACGAAAAAATGCCGAGAGTTTATTGGTTAAAGTGGGTCTAGGAGACAAATTAGACTTTTATCCTCATCAATTATCAGGTGGTCAGCAACAACGAGTAGGTATAGCGCGTGCATTAGCATTAGAACCAAAAGTTATGCTATTTGATGAGCCCACTTCTGCTCTAGATCCTGAATTAGTTGGAGAAGTGCTGCAGGTGATGAAAGATTTAGCAGGTGAAGGCATCACCATGGTTGTTGTCACACATGAAATGCGCTTTGCGAAAGATGTAGCAAATGAAGTCATTTTTATGGACCAAGGGAAAATCGTGGAACGAAGTGAACCGAATGAAATGTTTACACAGCCTAAAGAAGAACGCACACGACAATTCTTGAATTTACTTCAATAAAAAATAACAAAAAGAGAGCATTTACTTCAATAAAAAATAACAAAAAGAGAGCCAATCTTAAGGATTAGTCTCTTCAGACTGTAGACAAAGTCGATTACGAATGAATAAAGGTGTATATAAGAATAGGCAGGGACCGCCACTTCGCTTTCCGTGGGCTTGACTTCAGCCTCCTCGTCACTGCG
>JBEVEQ010000204.1:0-6101 GCA_040512715.1 Paenisporosarcina sp.
CATCACTTAGTAGTTCATACACTTTACAGTGAGCATCTCCTGGGTATCCCCCGGTGCCTAATTCAATTGCTTCTATACCTTTAGATGAAACATAGCTTAACATTTCGTCGATATTTTTATCGGAGAATAAGACTGTAAAAACCCCTAATTTCAATGAAATAAACCTCCTTCAATATAATTATCTAAATATACAGTTTTGTAATCCGTTACATTCCTTAACATATATAAATTACAGCATTAAATCAATAGATAATTTTTTTATTGACAGACATTTCAGTCTATAATACTATAAAAATGTAATCGTTTTCATTTCATATAAACAGTGAAGTCGTAGAAAGCAGGACAATAAATATGGCTAATATCCAGCAGGTTGCTAAACAAGCGGGAGTTTCTGTAGCAACGGTATCTAGGGTATTAAATGGCCAAGATTCCGTTTCGTACAAAACTAAAATAAAAGTAGAAGAAGCAATAAAAAAATTAAATTATGAACCAAGTATGTTGGGTAGAAACTTAAGGAATTCAGAAAGCCGAATTTTATTAATATTAATTCCAACAATTTCTAATCCTTTTTATTCAGAAATAATTAAAGGGATTGAAAATGAAGCTATAAGTCAAAATTATAATATTCTTCTATGTGAAACGGATTCAAATCCTGAAAGGGAAGATATTTATTTTGATTTAGTTCGGTCCAAGATGGCCGATGGAATCATTTCGATGGACCCAGCAGTGAATCTCGAAACCTTAACAAAACTAGCCGAAAAGCATGCCATCATTCAATGTAGTGAATATTCAATCGATAGCGATATATCATACGTAACCATTGACAATGAAGAAGCTTCTTACCGAGCGGTCAAACATTTAATAAAAACTGGTCACGAAAAAATTGCTTTAATTAACTCGGATGAGAAATATTTATATGCGAGACAACGTAGAATTGGTTATCAGAGAGCATTAGAAGAACACGATATTGTTGTAAACAAAGATTTCATTATTCATACGCAACATCTGGGCTTTGAGTATGGTCAGCAGGCAATGAAAAAAATATTGAATCTAAAGGATAGACCAACAGCAGTTTTTGCGGTATCTGATTTATTGGCAATAGGAGCATTAAAAGAAGTAAATAATAATGAGTTACATGTTCCCGATGATATTGCGTTAGTAGGTTTTGATAATATTGATTTTTCCAATATGACACATCCTACTTTAACAACGGTATCACAGCCTATGTATAAGATGGGAACGATCGCAGCGAAAATGTTAATTAATCGGATAAAAGGTGAAGAGGTTGAAAGTATTATCTTAGGTCATGAGTTAATTATTCGTGGTTCAACGTAAGGATTGAAGAACCTAAGATTAGCGCTCTAGTATTAAAAAAATTTATTACTAGAGCGCTAATCTTAGATGTAAATGTAATCGATTACATTTTTGGGGAGCTTTTTAACAAAAACGAAGGGGTGTATTAATTTGAAGAAATTTTTAGTCCTGTGTTTGTCTTTAGTAACAGCTTTTAGTTTGGTAGGTTGTAGTGATGACGGTAGTACCGGTAAAAAGAGTGACGATACGCTTAAAATCGGTATTTCTTTACCATCTGCAACACATGGTTGGATGGGGGCTCTTATTGAAAGTGCTGAAAATCAAGCAAAGGCACTTAAAGAGAGTGACGGTATTGAGTATGTGATGACCAATGCCACAGATCCTAACAAGCAAGCAAATGATGTAGATGACTTAATCGCTCAAGACGTGGATGTTATTGTTATGCTTCCAATAGAATCAGCAGCTCTATCACCTGTTGGTCAAAAAGTGAAAGATGCAGGTATTCCATTAGTAATCGTTGACCGTGAATTGGAAAACGATGCAGCAACTGTCGTTTTAAAAGGTGACAATGAAGGAATCGGAGTAAATGCTGGGAAATACTTCATTGAGCAGTTGAACGGAAAAGGAAAAGTTGTGGAAATTACAGGACCTCCAAGTTCAGTTACAGAACAACGTGGTTCAGGTTTTAAAGAAGCAATGGATAGTGAAAAAGGCATTGAAATCGTCGCTTCACAAAGTGGGGATTTCTCTACTGAGAAATCATTAGAAGTTATGCAAAATATTTTACAAGCACATCCTCACATCGATGCTGTTTTCACGCAAGATGATGGAATGGCTTTAGGTGTATTACAAGCTATTAAAGAAGCTGGTAGAACTGACATTAAATTCATTACAGGTGCTGGTGGTGCCAAGGGTGTATTTGAAAACATGAAAGAAGACGGATTAATTAAAGCAACATTCCTATATACACCGACTATGGTTGAAGAGGCAGTGCAAATTGCAGCAGACCTAGCACAAGGGAAAGAACCAAAAGAATCAATGGTGGTCAAAGAAGCTACTCAAGTTACAAAAGAAAACGTTGATGAGCACTACGATCCAGATTCTAAATTCTAAATAAGATAGTGGGAAATACAATTTGTTATTGTATTTCCTCTTTTCTTATAAAGGGAGGGATATGACATGTCTAAGAATCCTTTCATGACATTGAGCAATATAAAAAAATCGTTTAATGGCGTAACTGTGTTAAAAAGGGTTAACTTACAGGTCGAGCAAGGCGAAATTCATGCATTATTAGGTGAAAATGGTGCAGGAAAATCCACATTGATGAATATTTTAGGTGGCGTACATCAACCTGATGATGGGTCCATTCACATAAATGGGCAAGAAGTAAAAATGATTAATCCCCGAGTATCACAGGGGCACGGTATAAGCTTTATACACCAAGAACTCAATGTTGTTTCCGATCTCAGAGTCTATGAAAATATGTTTTTAGGATCAGAGATTCGAAATAAAATAGGATTTTTAAAAGTCGAGGAGATGTGTAACAAAACAAGTGAAATCTTATCTAAGCTTGGTGTCGACATCGATCCGAGAGAATATGTACGAAATCTAGATACTTCTTATAAACAATTAATTGAAATTTCAAAGTCATTACTACATAAATCTAAACTTATCATTATGGACGAACCCACCTCATCATTAGCTGAACATGAAGTTGATCGCTTATTCGAGTTGATGAATTCACTTAAGAAATCAGGGGTTTCCATCATCTATATTTCTCATAAATTAAAGGAAATTAAGAAAGTGTGTGATAGCTATACTGTATTACGTGACGGAGAAGTGGTGGGGACAGGACGTATTGAAAATGAAAGCTTAGACACTATCACCAAACTCATGGTTGGAAAATCGATTTCTGAAGATCGATTCATACAAGAGCATGCATTTGGCCCCGTCATATTAGATGTGAAAAATTTATCAAGTGAAGGTTTGTTTAAAAATATTCATTTTACTGTACGCAAAGGTGAAATTGTAGGTTTTACCGGATTAGCCGGCGACGGTAGAACAGAGCTTTTTGAAAGCTTATTTGGTTATCGAAACAAGTATACTGGTGAAATTAAAATTAATGATCACTTGGTTAAAATAAATCATCCAAGAAAGGCAGTTAAAGCTGGAATTGGATTTGTTCCAAAGGATCGGAAAGAAAATGCCATCATTAAAGATCTAAGCGTGATCCATAACATGAGCTTATCTGCAATGGGACATTTTGAAAAGTCAGGCTTTATCCAAGAAAAAATAGAACAAGAAAAATTCCAATATTTTAAGGAAAAACTGAATATCAAAGTACACAATCCTCGTATTACAATTGACAAATTAAGTGGCGGTAATCAACAAAAAGTGATTATTGCAAAATGGCTTGAAGTGAATACGGATATCATCATTTTCGATAATCCAACACAAGGAATTGATGTGGGAGCAAAACGTGAAATTTATCAGCATATCGTTTCACTGGCTGAACAAGGAAAAGCTGTCATTATTTTATCCTCAGAGGCTCCAGAAGTATTGAAGATTTGTCATAATATCAATGTCATGTTCCAAGGGGAAATAACAGCACGTTTTCAAGGTGAACATTCAACGGAGGATGAAATTATGAGTTATGCAACTGGCTCGAAAAGGGAGGCTGAAAAAATTGGCTAATAAAGAATTTAATAAATATACTTCACAATCTTCAAGCATTAAAAGTCGTCTCTCTTGGCTATGGTCAGAGTATAGTGTCATTATCGCATTCTTGGTTATTTTTATCGCAGCGTCGATTGTGAGTCCTAGATTTCTAGATATCAATAACCAACTTAATATATTGATGCAAGTATCCATTATAGGTATCGTTGCATTAGGTATGACCGTTGTCATGCTTTCAGGTGGAATCGACTTATCGGTAGGGTCTGTACTCGTATTAGTTGGTGTCATGACTGTTTTAGCCTTAAATTCTACAGGTAGTATTCTGGTTGCTATTTTTACAGCATGTTTGGTAGGTTCGCTTGCTGGACTCTTAAACGGATTAATGGTTGCGAAAGGTAGGATTGCATCATTTATTGCCACCTTAGGGATGATGGCTGCAGCTCGATCTATTGCGTTGTATATTGCTGAAGGTGGGAGCGTTTCAGGGGAAGTTTCTGGTTTCACTGCAATTGCAAATAGTGATGTATGGCTCATTGATTATCCAATCATTATTTTTCTAATCATGACGGCACTTGTCTATGTTCTTATGCATAAAACGCGATTTGGACGATATGTTTATGCAATTGGTAGTAATGAAAAGGCTGCACTATTATCAGCAATTCGCGTAGATCGAGTAAAAATCGGTGTTTACACTTTAGTTGGATTGCTAGTAAGTGTGGCAGCAATTATTGAAACATCTCGACTGAATTCGATTTCATCTTCTAGTTCAGGGGTACAATATGAATTAGATGCAATTGCTGCAGTAATTATTGGTGGTACAAGAATGACCGGGGGTAAAGGTAAGATTATCGGTACATTTTTTGGGGTGTTAATTTTAGGCATCCTCAATAATATGATGAACTTAACGAACGTTTCACCCCATCTCCAAGGTTTTGTAAAAGGCTTGATTATTATCGTTGCAGTATTATTCCAAAAGAGAGAGTAGGAGAATCATTTGCAGATGAAAGTAGGTATTATTGGATGTGGCTCGATTGCAAAATTACGCCATGCACCAGAATATAAAGCCAATCCATATGTTAGTGAAATTGTTTTTTATGACAGAAATCCAGAGAGAGCAAAAGAGTTAGCTAACCTGTTTGGTGGAAGTGTTGCTAATACGGTAGAAGAGCTATTAGCTGATTCTACTATCGATATCATTAGCGATTGCTCATCTAATGAGTATCATCATATTTTTTCTACAAATGCACTACTAAGTGGTAAGCATGTATTATGCGAAAAGCCAATTTCTTTAACCATCGAACATGCAAACGAAATTATAGAGGCTCAAAAGGAATCAGGAAAAAAACTAATGGTCGATCATAACCAACGATTTACTCGCGCACATCAAAAGGCAAAAGAAATTCTGGAAAGCGAAGAGCTTGGTAAAGTTCTTACATTCAGAACTACTTTCGGCCACTCAGGCCCAGAACATTGGGGTGTTAATAAAACCAACTCCACTTGGTTCTTTAAAAAAGATCGTTCCGTTCTTGGAGTAGCGGGTGATTTAGGAATACATAAAGTTGATTTATTGCATTACTTATTAGGGGATGAAATCGAGCAAGTTAGTGCTTTTCAAGGTGCTCTTGATAAAGTCGATGAACATGGCGAGCCTATCGAAGTATGCGATAACATCGTTTGTAGTCTAAAGACGAAGCGAGGGCGATTGGGCACAGCCTCTTTCTCTTGGACATATTACGGTGAGGAAGACAACAGTACCGTTATCTATTGTGAAAAAGGCATTATGAAAATATATCATAGTGATGACTATCAAATAGAAGTAATCACAAAAGATGGTGAAAGAGTAAATTATCAACTGGAAAACATACAAACAAACGATAACCAGACAAACAGTGGTGTTATCGACGAGTTCATTGAAAGTATTCGACTTGATCAATTACCATTAGTGACTGGCGATGATGCACTATCTTCATTAAAAGTAATCCTGGGTATAATAGAAGCAGCCGAAACAAATACGGTTGTCACAATATAAAAAATGGTCTCGCCTTAAGTCAAATACTTATATGGTGAGACCTTTTTTATGAACTCACTCAGATTCAATAAGACTATCCATT
>JBEVEQ010000152.1:0-16353 GCA_040512715.1 Paenisporosarcina sp.
GGGATTTACGCACTGCACAAGTGGTTTCAATCATCGCATTTTCAGTTGCCCTAATCATTGTGATTTACAGAAGAGTATTGGTTAAAAATGCTGCTCGCTATAAAGATGCTTAAAAAGTGAGGATGTTGTTTCATGTCAACAATTAAAAGGGGCTTATGGGCAGGTTTTCAAACGACTTGGACTCTTAGTAAAATCATATTTCCCATCACCTTAATACTTGTTATTTTGCAATTTACACCTGTGCTCCCATGGGTAATCAATTTTGTGTCTCCTCTTATGAGTTTATTTGGATTAAGAGGAGAAGCAGCCATTCCATTAGTATTAGGAAATGCTTTGAATTTGTATGCGGGAATTGCCGGCATTTTATCACTGGAACTGACAGTTAAGGAAGTATTTATATTGGCAGTCATGCTGTCTTTTTCTCATAATTTATTTATTGAAACAGCTGTGGCTTTAAAAGTTGGTGTTAAGTTATGGGTTGTGTTGCTAGTACGTCTAGGACTGGCATCAATTTCAGCCATCGTAATTAATCTCGTTTGGTCAGGCGGTTCAGAGATTGCTACTTATGGAATGGCACCAAAAGTTGTATCAGTTCCAGATGGTTGGTTTGAAATCATTTTGCTAGGATTGCAGAAAGCGAGCTTCGGTGTTTTACAGCTTGCTTTGGTAGTCATTCCACTTATGGTTCTTATTCAATATTTGAAAGACCGAAACTATTTACAACGTTTCTCAGAAAAACTAAAACCTTTAACAAAAGTGTTAGGGATAGCCCCAAATGCTTCCATGACGCTTGTATCAGGATTAGTCATTGGTCTTGCTTTTGGAGCTGGTGTAATGATTCAAGCAGTTAAAGAAGATGGGGTCAGTAAAAAAGATGCTACGCTCGTATTTATCTTTTTAGTAGCCTGTCATGCCGTCGTTGAGGATACACTTATATTTATTCCTCTCGGTATTCCTATTTTGCCTCTATTTTTATTAAGACTTTGTATAGCTTTTGTGTTAACAATCGTAGTGGCAACGATTTGGAGAAAAGCAGAACAAACTAAACAGAAGGAAGTATACACATCATGAATAATCAGCCAATAACTACACTTCTATTCGATTTTGATGGAACCTTATTAGATACGAACGATTTAATCATTCAAACCTTTTTAAGTGTTTTGGGGAAACGTTATCCGGGACGCTTTACTAAAGAAGATTGTTTACATTTTATCGGACCTTCATTAAAGCAAACATTTGACTCAATTGATACAACGTTAACAAATGAATTAATTCAAGAATATCGTGCATTAAACATTGAAATGCATGATGACCTTGTCGTTGCATATGATGGCGTAACAGAAACTCTTCGATTATTAAAATCTCGAGGTATTAAAATGGCCATTGTCTCCACTAAAATGAAAGACAACATTCACCGTGGATTAAAATGGATGGGAATTGAAGATGTATTTGATGTCGTAATCGGTTTAGACGATGTCGTTAATCCGAAACCGGACCCTGAACCAATACTTCTTGCATTGTCCAAATTAAACGCTTCTAAAGATGAAGCGTTGATGATTGGTGATAATTTTCACGATATAGAAGGTGGTCAAAATGCAGGCGTTCGAACAGCTGGAGTAGCCTGGACAGCTAAAGGTGAGGAATATCTTGCGTCATTTAATCCTACCTATATGTTGCAGCATATTTCTGAATTACTTGAAATGGTTGATGGACAAAAGGTATGAGAAATACAGAACGGTTTCCTGTAAAAGGAGCAAACTCATTATGGCATATCTACCGGACAGTGCCGTTTTCGAAAGTAATGAAAAATTTTGTTGTCATTCAAATAGGCAGATATAGTCCTTCACTTTCATTCAAAAATTGGCTCTATCGCAAGTTTTTGAAAATGAAAGTGGGGGATCAAACCTCATTTGCACTAATGGTTATGCCAGATGTAATGTTCCCTGAACGAATATCAATTGGGGAGAACTCAATTATCGGTTATAATACAACATTATTAGCTCATGAATATCTTATTAATGAATATAGAATCGGCGACGTTGTCATTGGGGATCGTGTATTGATTGGAGCGAATTCAACTATATTACCAGGAGTTCATATTGGCAATGATGCAATCGTTTCCGCTGCAACACTGGTTCACCAAAATGTACCTGCAGGAAGTTTTGTTGGTGGAAATCCCATGAGAATCATCTATACCGCTGAAGAAATGCTGAAGCGCAATCATACGTAACTAGAAAAGACTTTATGAAGAGAATCCACTCGCTTCATAAGGTCTTTTTTATTGACTGAGATAATAGGATACGATAAAATAGTTTTTAATTCATCGAAGTAGCATGCTAGTGTACTAAAGTATAATATCCTTTTTTAGGAAGTGAATGAATAAATGACACCGATACGAAAATTCGAAAAACCATTAGGGATGAGAGATTCCTTTCCGTTAATAAATGAACAAAAAGAAAAAATACGTAATGTGGGAAGAACGTTCTTTCAATTAAGAGGTTTTGATTTTATCAAAACACCAACTGTTGAATACTACGAAACGATTGGTAAGGCTTCAGCGATTGAAGATTCTTCACTTTTTAAATTAGTGGATCGTCAAGGGGAGACTTTAGTTCTGAGACCTGATATGACAACCCCGATTGTGCGAGTTGCTACTTCCAAATTATTAAGAGAGCAAATCCCTTTACGACTTGCTTACTTTGCAAATGTCTTTCGTGCACAGGAACATGAGGGAGGAAGACCAGCGGAATTTGAACAAATGGGTGTAGAACTTATCGGTGATGAATCGGTTTATGCCGATGCAGAAATAATTTTGACAGCATCTGAATTCGTGGATGAGCTGGGTATTGAAGAGTACCGACTAACGGTCGGACATGCAGGATTATTGGAGTCAATATTAACAGAACTCACACAATCGGGAGAACAAGTGAAAGAATTACGAAATTTACTGGTGAATAAAAACCTGGTTGGATTTGAAGAACAAATCGTTAAATATGAGCTATCAAAAGAGGCAGAACAACACTTTTTTGAATTTCTTTCACAAGCATCTAATGTGAATAACATAGAACAACTAAGGCCGTACATCGATGAAAGGAATCTTCACCAAGTCGAGATGTTTACTTATTTAAATGAATTAGCATCTTTACTCAACCAAGCTGGTCTGGCTGATAAAGTGACGTATGATTTAACGCTAACAAGTGAAATGAGCTATTACTCGGGTATGCTTTTCGAAGTATTTGCGAGTGGTTCAGGTTTTGCTATAGGTAACGGTGGTCGATATGATGGCTTATTGAAGGAATTTAATTCATCAGTTGGGGCTACTGGCTTTGGTTTAAGAGTCGATCGATTACTTGAAGTATTCGCTCCAACAAAAGACACGACAATGCATACACTCATCTTCTTTGACAAAAGCAATTATATGAATGCCATGAAGAAGGCTAAGGAATTGAGAGATGAAGACATTCGGACAACCCTCCAGTTTGTTGAAAGCGTGGAAGACAAACAAGCACTTCAAGAACATTTTAGCCAAGTCTTTTGGCTAGTAGAAGGAGTTAAATCTGATGACTGAATTGACAATTGCAATGCCGAAAGGTCGAATTTTTGAAGAAGCATATGCACTTCTTCAAAAAGCGGGATTTCAATTACCTGAAGATTTAGAGGAATCTCGAAAATTAATTGTCGAAGCACCAAGTGAAAATATTCGATTTATTTTAGCAAAACCGATGGATGTTCCAATTTATGTTGAACATGGGGTTGCAGATATAGGAATTGCGGGTAAAGATGTATTACTTGAACAAAAACGTATTGTTCATGAACTATTGGATTTAAAAATAAGCCAATGTTATATCGCTACTGCGGGGCTTCCAAACACATCTATGAATGAAATTGCACCACGTGTAGCCACAAAGTATCCACAGATTGCTTCGAATTTCTATAAGGAAAAAGGGGAGCAAGTTGAAATCATTGGACTGAATGGTTCGATTGAATTGGCGCCTATGATCGGGTTAGCTGATCGAATAGTTGATATTGTTTCAACGGGTCGTACACTAAAAGAAAATGGTCTTGTTGAATATGAACATATTGTCGATGTAACGTCTAGACTCATCGCCAATCCAGTTAGTTATCGATTGAAAAGTGAGCGCATTCGAGATATGGTGAAACGTTTAAAAGAGTCAATGGAGTAGGGAGTGAAGGTAGTGAAAATCGTTTCGTTAACAAAAGATATTTCATTGAGACGTCCATTAGAAATGGGAAATATGGAACAATTAAAAATTGTAAAGGCTGTCATAGCTGATGTTCAACTACGTGGAGACGAAGCTATTGCTGAATATAGTGAGAAGTGGGACGGCATAAAATTGGAGAAGTTTCGTGTCACCAACGATGAATTGAATCATGCGAGAGAACACTTTGACGTAGACTTGTTAAATGATTTAAAAGAAGCAGCCGCTAATATTCGTCGCTTCCATGAACAGCAAAAACGTTCTTCATACGAAGTAGATGTCGATAATGGTTCCTTTATTGGACAGCGAATTAATCCTTTAGATGCTGTGGGATTATATGTACCTGGTGGATCTGCTGCTTATCCTTCTTCCGTCTTAATGAATGTTATACCGGCTCAAGTAGCCGGAGTGAAACGAATTGTCATAGTCTCTCCTCCAAATAATCAAGGTGTATTACCTGATGCTGTTTTAGTGGCGGCATCCATTCTAGGTGTTGAAGAGATTTATAAAATTGGTGGAGCACAAGCAATTGCAGCGCTTGCCTATGGAACGGAATCAATAAAACCTGTAGACAAAATAACAGGTCCGGGAAATGTGTTTGTTGCGCTTGCAAAGCGTGAAGTTTTTGGGGAAGTTGCAATTGATATGATTGCTGGCCCAAGTGAAATAGCCATCATTGCTGATGAAACAGCCTATGCGGATGAAGTGGCGGCTGATTTGCTATCTCAGGCTGAGCACGATCCTATGGCCTGTCCTATTTTACTTACGACAAGTGAATTTTTCGCTTCGGAAGTAGCACAGGAAGTAGAAAAACAGCTGAGCACACTTCCACGAGAAGATATTGCTAGAGCATCTATCGAGAATTTCGGATGTATTTATATAGCTGAATCTATGTCGCAAATTGTGGAAGCTGTAAATAAGTTAGCCCCAGAACATTTAGAAATCATGACTTCAGAACCACATGATGTAGCGGGACAAGTACGTCATGCTGGTGCTATTTTTATTGGTCGTTATAGTTCAGAACCCATAGGAGATTACTTCGCAGGAACGAATCATGTATTACCGACAAATAGTACTGCACGCTTTTCGAGTCCGTTATCAGTGGATGATTTTATTAAAAAAACAAGCCTGATTTATTATACAAAAGAAACCTGGCAACAGCATGTTGACAAAATTGCGAGATTGGCAAGGATGGAAGGGTTAGAAGCACATGCGAGGGCCGTGGAATCTAGAAGATGGACGAAAGGAATGGAGCAATCATGACTAGAGAAGCAACCATTAGCCGAAAAACAAATGAAACCGAAGTGAATGTTTCACTTAACTTAGATGGTGAGGGACAAGCGAAAATTGATACAGGTGTTCCTTTCATGGACCATATGCTCGATCTTTTTGTTAAGCATGGATTATTTAACGCAACCATAGAAGCCTCAGGTGATACGCATATCGATGACCACCATACAACAGAGGATATTGGAATTGTATTAGGACAAGTGTTTAAAGAAGCATTAGGGGATAAAAAAGGAATACGCCGTTATGGAAATGCATTTGTTCCAATGGATGATGCTTTAGCGCAAGTAGTAATTGATTGTTCAAATCGTCCTCATTTAGAATTTCGTGCGAAGTTTCCTACTCAAAAGGTAGGCAATTTTGATACGGAATTGGTTCATGAATTTTTATGGAAGTTTGCTTTAGAAGCTCGAATGAATGTTCACGTCATCGTTCATTATGGACATAATACGCATCATATTATTGAGGCTATCTTTAAAGCACTTGCGAGAGCACTTGATGATGCAGTAACAATTGACGGGAGAGTTAAAGGCGTTCCTTCCACAAAAGGGTTGTTAACATGAAAATTGGTGTAATCGATTACGGGATGGGTAACTTATATAGTGTCGAACAAGCATTATTGCGATTAGGGTGTGAAGTGACAATCACGTCCAATCAAGACATCTTAAATGAAATGGATGGATATTTATTGCCAGGTGTGGGAGCTTTTCCAGATGCAATGCAAAGGTTAAATGAACTTGGATTAGCGGATTATATCAAAGAACTGGCAACGGCAAAAAAACCATTGCTTGGCATTTGTTTAGGGATGCAGCTGTTATATGTACAGAGCAATGAGAATGGCAACACAAAAGGATTAGGTCTTTTAAAAGGGGACATTCAAAGGTTTAATGAATTAGATTCTCTTCAAAAAAAGGTCCGTATCCCACATATGGGATGGAATCCTTTATCCTTTGTTCATCAACCTGATTGGTTACATGATTTAGCGAATGAAGAGTCCACGCATGTGTACTTTGTCCATTCTTATTTAGCCCAAAATACAAAACAAAGTGAAGTGCTGGCTAGTTCGACTTATGCAGGACAGTTTGTACCTGGACTTGTGCAAAAAGAGTCTATAATGGGCATGCAATTTCATCCAGAGAAATCCGGAACCTTTGGCAAATACTTGCTCAAACAGTGGGTTCAATTCGTAAAGGAAAAGGAGAACTGAATAATGAGAGCACTTGAACTATATCCTGCAATCGATATGCGCGGAGGTAAATGCGTGCGTTTATATAAAGGTGATTATAACCAAGAGACCATCTATGCTGATTCTCCCTTTGAGATGGCTAAAACATTTGCAAGTCAAGGTGCAAAATGGATTCATATGGTCGATCTAGATGGAGCGAGAGATGGTAAACGAATCCATGATCAAGATGTCATACATGCTGCCACAGAATTAGGCATAAATGTACAAATTGGTGGTGGTATACGTTCAGAAGAAGATGTAAAACATTATCTTGACCAAGGCGTAGCAAGAGTCATCATCGGAAGTCTTGCCATTCAACAGCCGGAATTAGCTACTAGACTTATTGAAAAATTCGGTCCAGATAAAATTGTTATCGGGATTGATGCTAAAGATGGAATGGTCGCAACACATGGATGGATGGAAACTTCTTCTAAATCTGCGATCGAAGTAGGCCAATATTTTGCTAGCCGAGGTGCAAAGACGTTCATTTTTACTGATATTGCGACAGACGGGACTTTGAAGGGACCGAATATTTTAGCTAATGAACTTCTTGCAGAAGCAACAGGTGCTGAAGTAATTGTTTCAGGAGGAATTAGCTCTCTAGCTGATGTGAAGGCGGTTGCTCAAGTAGCAAAAGAGTCTACCATTAATGGTGTTATTATTGGGAAAGCCATTTATGAAAATCGATTTACTCTACCTGAAGCACTAGCAGAGGTGTCATCATGCTAACAAAGCGAATTATTCCTTGTTTAGATGTCAAAGAAGGACGTGTTGTAAAAGGAATCCAATTCGTATCATTACGTGACGCGGGTGATCCCGTTGAACTGGCTAAATATTATGATGAGCAAGGGGCAGATGAACTGGTCTTTTTAGATATCTCTGCTTCTCATGAAGGAAAAGTAACGATGATTGACGTTGTTAGACAAACCGCTGCCGAACTAGCTATTCCTTTTACGGTTGGTGGGGGTATTCGCACTTTAGAAGATATGAAAAATATGCTTCGTGCAGGGGCTGATAAAGTATCTGTGAATACGTCAGCGATTGAACGTCCTGAGCTAATTGCTGAGGGAGCGGCTTTTTTTGGTTCTCAATGCATCGTGGTAGCTATTGATGCGAAATGGTCTGAAAGAGATGATACCTGGATGGTTTATACACATGGGGGACGAAGACTAACAGAACACTCTGCAGTCAGTTGGGCAAAAGAAGCTACTCGCTTAGGGGCGGGTGAGATTTTGTTAACATCCATGAATCAAGACGGTGAGAAAAATGGTTTTGACTTAGCTTTGACAAAAGCTGTGCGAGAAGCGGTATCTGTCCCTGTTATTGCTAGTGGTGGAGCGGGGAATGCCCAACACTTTTACGACGTTTTTACCGACGTCGATGTGGATGCGGCACTAGCTGCATCAATTTTTCATTATAAAGAAACAAGTGTCCAAGAAGTGAAGAGTTTTTTAAGAGCGAAAGGGGTGTCTGTTAGATGACTGATTTCAACATTCAATCCATACAATTTAATGAGCAGGGACTAGTTCCTGTAGTCGTTCAACATGCCCAAACGAAAGAAGTATTAACAGTAGCTTATATGAACCTAGAGTCACTTCAAAAAACGATTGCGACGAAAGAAACTTGGTTTTATAGCCGTTCACGAAAAGAATTATGGAACAAAGGGGCAACTAGTGGGAATAAACAACAGGTTATTGCGATTCGAACGGATTGTGACCAAGATTCACTAGTTGTAGAAGTGATTCCAAATGGCCCAGCTTGCCATACCGGAGAAGCAACCTGCTTTCATAAAGATATTTTAATTCCCACAGAAAAAGTCGGAAGCTTCGGTATATTAGCAGATTTGGTAAAAGTGATTCAGGAACGTGAAAAAACCATGCCCGAAGGTGCTTATACAACTTATTTATTTGAAAAAGGTGTCGATAAAATCGGCAAGAAAATTGGAGAAGAAGCGACTGAAGTGGTGATTGCTGCTAAAAATCGAGATTCACAAGAATTGCAGTGGGAAGCTGCCGATTTACTTTATCATTTATTGGTTTTACTACAAGAACAAAAAGTAAACTTGTACGAGGTATTGGAAGTTTTACAAAAACGCCATGAGAGTAAATAACTGTCTAATGTGCTATAATGGGAAGATACTGAAAAGGGACTGTAATAGTTCCTTTTCATTTTTTCGGAGGCATATATTTGGAGAACAAACGTAAAAAACCCATAAAAGAAAATGTAGTATCGTTTATACCGAATGGTGAGTACTACTATCAAAAAGCGCTTCAAGCACTTAACCGTGATCAATTTGATAAAGCGCATAAATACTTGAAACGAGCAGCGGAACTCAGTCCTGATGATCCGCTTATTTTGATGCAATTTGCGATTGTAGAAATGGAGTTGGAAAATTACGATTTAGCTTTGGAGCTTTTACAAAGTGCTCATAGTTTAGATCCTAATGAAACAGAAATTATTTTCTTCTTAGCGGAAGTGAATGCCCATTTAGGCTTAATTGTAGAAGCTCGTAAATATGCAACCAAATATACCGAAATGGATATTAGTGGTGTGTATGCAGAAGAGGCAATGGAAATAATAGATTTTACAGAACAAGATGACTGGCCACTATTTGAAGAGGAATCTGTTGATAGTGATGTTCTTTATATTCAAGAAAAAGCTAGAAAAATGATGGAGAAAGGCAATTTTGAACAAGCAGTGGAAATTCTTGAAAAACTTATTGAAGAAAATCCAGAGTTTTGGGCAGCTTATAATAATTTAGCGCTTGCTTATTTTTACATTGGCGAAGTCGATCAAGCAAAAGCTTTATTGCACCAAGTTTTAGAAGAAAATACAGGCAATTTACATGCACTATGTAATTTAACGGTTGTTCACTACTATGAAAAAGATGAACAAGAATTAAATCAATTACTTGGAATACTAAGTAAAATTCAACCGTATTTAATCGAGCATCGATATAAGCTTGGAGCAACTTTTGCTTTAGTTGGTCGGTATGAGGACGCTTATAAATGGTTACGCTCTTTACAGAAAAAAGGGTATGAGGGTGATCCAGGCTTTTATTTTTGGCTCTCACACTCTGCATATTTTTCAGGCCACGAAGAAATCGCTCGTCAAACATGGAAACTTCTCACTCAATTAGATCCAGACAAAGAAGGGCTAGAGCCTTGGTTGGGTCAAAAAGATGGAGATACTCAAACTGGAATGGAACATAATCGAGACTTTATTGTTGAAAAGCTTGAAAATGCTTATCGAAGTGAGCGAATGTTCGGCCTATTTCTTCTTGGGAAAACATCACATAAACAAGAAATTCTATCCCACCCAGAATGGATTCAAGTAGAATCTTATTCTTCTATGGAAAAATGGTTACTTGCTCATTCTTTGGGTCATGATTTTGACATAAAAAACGAAGGAGAGCGGTCGTTTTTACGAGCAGTTGAAGCAACTGAAGTAATTTACAATAAATATAAGCCGGTCACAATTAATGGTTCTTTTTTATTTCAAATGTGGTTCGTGTTAATGGAACGTGCAATTGATAAAGGGTATGCATTTAAAAATCCAAATGCTTTAGCTGCCGCTGCTGATTATATGTTCCAATCATCACGAGGGCAAGGAATTACGAAAAAAGCAGTAGCGGCAAATTACGATATTACATCTGCCACGTTAACGAAATACGTAAATGAACTTATTCAGTTTTTGCCTTTGTTTGACTCGTAAGCAAAAAAGTTGAACGAATGAATAGATTCTTATACGATTTGTGAAAGACCGATTGCTTTAGGAGGATTTATAAATGACTGAAGAAAAAATTTATGACGTTGTCATTATTGGTGCAGGACCAGCTGGAATGACAGCTGCTGTATATACATCTCGTGGCAATTTATCAACATTAATGATTGAACGAGGAATTCCTGGTGGCCAAATGGCCAATACAGAAGAAGTAGAAAATTATCCGGGTTTTGAACATATATTAGGACCTGAACTTTCTACTAAGATGTTCGATCATGCCAAGAAATTCGGAGCTGAATATGCCTACGGCGATGTGCAGGAAATTATAGATGGTGAAGCTTTTAAAACGATTAAAGCAGGCGGTAAAGAATATAAAGCACGTACGATTATTATTACCACAGGAGCAGAGTACAAAAAAATGGGAATCCCAGGCGAAAAAGAATTGGGTGGCCGTGGAGTAAGTTACTGTGCAGTATGTGATGGTGCATTCTTTAAAAATAGAGAATTAGTCGTAGTTGGCGGTGGTGACTCCGCTGTTGAAGAAGGCGTATATTTAACGCGTTTTGCTGACAAAGTAACGATTGTTCACCGACGGGATCAACTAAGAGCTCAAAAAATTCTTCAAGATCGCGCTTTTGCGAATGAAAAAATTGAATTTATTTGGAATTCTACAGTGAAAGAAATCAATGATGAGAACGGCAAGGTTGGCAGTGTGACATTAAAATCTACTATTGATGATTCTGAAACAGATTTTAAAGCGAATGGGGTTTTCATCTACATCGGAATGCTACCCTTAACAAAACCGTTTGCGGAATTGGGTATCTTAAATGAAAATGGTTATATCCTAACGAATGATCAAATGGAGACTTCGATTCCAGGAATTTTTGCTGCTGGAGATGTTCGTGAAAAAACATTGCGTCAAATCGTAACAGCTACTGGTGATGGAAGTGTTGCTGCACAAGCAGCACAATCTTATATTGAAGAATTACATGAAAAATTAAGTAAAAATGGTTAATTTAATCATTCTTTAATGCATCTGTAATACCGTTGCAACAATAAAAGTGTATAGTCAAGATAGTAAATTGACCCCCTTTTTTAATAGCAACATTTTGACAGGCTGTTTCTCGATGAAAATCGATGAAGCGGCCTCTTTTTTTGTATAAATAATTTGACCATTAACATTAGGTAAGAATCCATTAAATTGATTTTTTGATATATATCCCGTTAAAGTTGTATAATAGAATGAGTGAGTCTAGTTGGATTTGGAGTGTAAAATGTGCAACGAATAGCGAATTTAATCGTACTTAAAGATAACCAAGTTTTATTATTAAAAAAGCCTCGTAGAAATTGGTATGTTGCACCAGGTGGGAAGATGGAGCAAGGTGAATCCATTTACCAAGCTGCGATTAGAGAATTCGAGGAAGAAACCAATACACATCCTTATCATCCTCATTTAAAAGGGATTTATACGATGATTATCCAAGACCGAAATCAAGTGATTGATGAGTGGATGTTGTTTACATTTGTTTCCCATGATTTAGAGGGAACTCTTTTTGAAACTACCAGTGAAGGTGTTCTAGAGTGGCACCCAGTAGAGAGTTTAGAGCATTTGCCAATGGCTGAAGGAGATCGAACAAATCTTCAATTTGCTGTATCTAAACAAGGAATTCAATATGGCACATTTGTCTATACTCCTGATTTTGAATTATTAAAAGAAGATATTCAGGCATCAAATGAAGGAGAGAATCAATAATGGAAATGAGACAAACTCAAGATTCGGAATTGGTTATCATCACTGGTATGTCTGGCGCAGGGAAAACTGTCGCCATCCAAAGTTTCGAAGATCTCGGGTTTTACTGTATCGATAATTTGCCACCAGCTCTATTAACAACTTTTTTAAAGTTAATGAAAGACTCTGGTAAAGATATGAATCGAATAGCCGCGGTAATGGATATGCGTGGTGGAGATTTGTTCGATTCATTAATTGGGGCATTGGACGAAATGGGGAAAAGTGATTTAATCACTCCTAAGATTTTGTTTTTAGAAGCAAATAACGAAACATTGGTACGTCGCTATAAAGAAACTAGACGTTCTCATCCGTTAGCTCCTGCTGGATTGCCGCTTGAAGGAATTGCGAAAGAGCGAATGCTGCTGTCTGAATTAAAGGGACGTGCGCAATTTATTTATAATACCTCCGATTTAAAACCGAAGGAGTTAAGAGAAAAAATTCAAGCAGAATTTTCTTCTCAAGACAGCTCTACTTTTACTGTAAATGTTATGTCATTTGGTTTTAAACACGGTTTGCCAATTGACGCAGATTTAGTTTTCGATGTTCGTTTCTTACCAAATCCCTATTATATTGAAGAACTCCGTTCCAAAACAGGATTGGATTCAGATGTATCTGGATACGTATTAAAATGGACAGATACCCAACTATTGATTGAAAAATTAACAGACTTGTTTTTATTCATGATTCCTCAATATAAACGTGAAGGCAAACGACAACTCGTTATTGCTTTTGGATGCACAGGTGGACAACATCGATCCGTTACTTTAACAGAATATTTTGCGGGTCTTTTCCAAAAAGACTATCAAACTGTAATTACTCATCGTGATATCAAACATAGAAAGGGCTGATGGAATGGCGCGTTCCAAACGCCGGAAACGGATTGTGATTATCGGAGGTGGAACGGGCTTATCCACATTATTACGAGGTCTGAAAAAATTTCCCGTGGACTTAACTGCCATTGTCACTGTTGCAGATGACGGAGGTAGCTCAGGTAGATTACGTGATGATTATGACATTCCTCCACCAGGGGATATACGTCAAGTAATGGCAGCACTTTCTGATGTAGAACCTTTAGTCGAAGAAATGTTCCAATATCGATTCAGTTCATCAAATGATTTAGGTGGTCACTCACTCGGTAATCTAATGTTAACTGCATTAACAGATATTACGGGAGATTTTTCACATGCGATTCGAGAAATGAGTCGGGTATTAAATGTGAATGGGACTGTACTACCTGCCGCTAACCAGCGAATTACTTTACATGCCGAATTAGAAGATGGGACTATTGTTACCGGAGAATCAAAAATCCCTACTTATAATCAACGCATTCATCGTGTCTTCTTATCTCCAAATGATGTGAAACCGCTCCCTGATACAATCCGAGCGATTAAGCGAGCAGATTTACTCGTTTTTGGACCGGGAAGTTTATATACAAGCATTTTGCCAAACCTTATGGTTGAAGGAATACGAGATGCTATATTTGCTTCAAAAGTACCCAATGTATACATTTGCAATTTAATGACACAAGCTGGGGAAACACATAACTATTCAGCAGCCGATCATGTTCGGGCGTTAATGTATCATATGGGTGGTCCATTTATTGATACAATCTTGTTAAATACGGATGAAGTTCCCCAGTCAGTTCAACGAATTTACGAACAAGAACAATCAAAACCTGTTAGTTATGATGAAAGCCGTTTAAGTCAGATGGGAATAAAAGTAGTAAAAAAAGATATTGCTACTATTAGAGAAGGTGCAATTCGCCATAATGCAATGAAGGTAGCTGAATGGCTCGTACAATATACGGAAGAAAATGAAAGTATGCGTAATCAGCAAACCTAACATCTTCCTTTTCGAAAGGGGGATTACCTTTGTCATTTGCATCAGAAACAAAAAAAGAATTAACACAAGCAACATCTACGCCTTGTTGCTCAAAAGCAGAGCTGTCTGCTCTTATTCGCATGAATGGATCCATTTCATTTGCCAATCGAGCACTCAGCTTGGATGTCCAAACGGAAAACGCAGCCATTGCGCGTAGACTTTACACGCTTTTGAAGGAATTGTACCCGTATCAGGTGGAATTGTTGGTTCGTAAAAAAATGCGTTTGAAAAAAAATAATGTCTACATTTGTCGTGTTCGTGAAGGGGCGAAGGTATTACTAGAGGACTTGAAAATTATTTCTGAGGATTTTCAGTTCAACAATACCATTTCAAAAGAGTTAGTTAAAAAGAAATGTTGTAAACGTGCCTATTTAAGAGGGGCTTTTTTAGCTGGAGGATCAGTTAATAATCCTGAAACATCAGCTTATCACTTAGAAATTTATTCTTCTTATAAAGATCATAGTGAAGCGTTGGTTGCCCTCATGAATGGTTTTGGCTTGAATGCTAAGACAATTGAACGTAAAAAGGGCTTTGTAACGTATTTAAAAGAAGCAGAAAAAATTTCTGACTTTTTAAGCATTGCTGGGGCACACATGGCTTTATTGAAATTTGAAGATGTTCGCATATTACGGGATATGAGGAATAGCGTAAACAGACTAGTTAATTGTGAAACGGCGAATTTAAATAAAACCATTAGCGCAGCTATTCGACAAGTTGATAATATCCGGTTTATTGATAATGTAATGGGGATTGATCAGTTACCCGAGAAATTACGTGAAATTGCTCGTTTACGTGTCGAATACCAAGATGTTACGTTAAAAGAATTAGGCGAAATGGTGTCTACTGGAAATGTCAGTAAGTCTGGAATCAATCATAGATTGCGTAAACTTGATGAAATTGCAGATGCACTTAGAAGTGGTGCAAGTTTAGATAAAGTGAAATGAAAGTTGAATGAAACACGTACATCAGCTAACATAGATACAACATACGAACGGATTGTTGTCAAAGGGGGAATTTAGGGAATGGTAGATCAACAAGTTGAAGTGAAATTAAAATCAGGATTGCAAGCTAGACAAGCAGCTCTTTTTGTACAAGAAGCAAACCGATATCAAGCCGATGTTTATTTGCAAAAAGAAGAGAAAAAAGTAAATGCCAAGAGTATTATGGGAATTATGAGCTTAGCTATTAGTAAAGGGTCTCAAGTTGTGATAAGTGCAGAAGGTTCTGATGAGGAACAAGCTGTAACTGGATTAGTTGCGATGATTCAAAAAGAAGAGTAAAACGAAATGTGAAAGACGCCATTTAGACGTATAAAAATCGCCACAGAAGTCGAAGTTTTAGATGGAACTGGCAAGAATGAATATGTTTGCATAGATTAGGATAGAAATAAAAAACAGCTTGCACCAAATCAGGTGCAAGCTGAGTTTTTCTACCAACAACGCCCTCGGCGAGAATCGAACTCACATTTTAAGCTTCGGAGGCTTACGTGCTATCCGTTGCACCACGAGGGCAAGCGACCTTTCTATTATACAAATTACGTCTCCATAATACAACTAGACATTTGATTGTGCATAATATTTGACCTTCCTTGACCATATTGTATATGATAAGGATAGAACTGAGATTGACTTTTCATCTCAGGATTTAGAAAAGAATTTATGTTTGAAGGAGGCAATTTCAATGAACTTAATTCCTACAGTTATTGAACAAACTAGTCGTGGAGAGCGCGCTTATGACATTTACTCACGTCTATTAAAAGACCGTGTCATTATGCTTGGAAGTGGAATAGATGACAATGTATCTAATGCCATCGTAGCTCAATTATTATTCTTGGAAGCGGAAGATCCAGAAAAAGACATTTCCATTTACATCAATAGCCCAGGCGGAAGTATTACTGCCGGTATGGCAATTTACGACGTCATGCAATTTATCAAGCCAGATGTTCAAACAGTTTGTATCGGTATGGCTGCATCAATGGGTGCATTTTTACTTGCAGCTGGAACGAAAGGTAAGCGTTATACTTTGCCGAATGCAGAAGTTATGATTCACCAACCACTTGGTGGAGCTCAAGGCCAAGCTACTGAAATCGAAATTGCTGCTAAACGCATTTTGTTCCTACGTGAAAAGTTAAATGGCATTTTATCTGAGCGCACAGGTCAACCAATTGAGGTAATCGCGAAAGATACAGACCGTGATAACTTTATGACGGCAGAACGTGCGAAAGAATA
>JBEVEQ010000157.1:0-8815 GCA_040512715.1 Paenisporosarcina sp.
CTTCTAACCCTAAAATAGCCGCCATTGCACCATCACCTGCAGGAACCGCTTCATTCATAAACAACCCTCGTTCATGAACTATTTGCACACCATCTTCAAACGATAAGACACCCGAAGCAACAAGCGCAGAGTATTCGCCTAAGCTGTGACCGACTGTATAATCTGGTTGAATTCCAGATTTTTTGAGGTACTCACTTATCATGGTACTAGTCGTTAATAATGCCGGTTGAGCATGGTATGTAAAGGTTAAATGTTCATTGGGACCTTCGAGCATGAGCTTTGATAATTCAAAACCTAATTGGTGATCAGCCTTCTCATAAAACGCTTTATTTTCATTATCGCTTTGGACAAGTTCTGCTCCCATACCAACCGATTGAGAGCCTTGACCCGGAAATAAAAATGCAATCTTAGCCATGTTTTTCCTCCCCAGCAATCGTTGAATGTATGGTGCCACAAACGTCAAACTCAACCATAGTCCGTGCTTGACGAATCGCATTCATAATCGCATTTGCGTTAGAAGAACCATGGGCTTTAATAACAGGCGCTTTTAATCCAAATAAAGCAGCACCACCGTATTCGGTGTAGTCCATTTTGTTTTTTAACGCCTTTAAATCATCTTTAACTAGAAGCGCGGAAATTTTAGATTTTGTTGAAGCGGTAAACACTTCCTTTAACATACTGAAGAAACTCGCAGCTGTCCCTTCAATTGTTTTTAATACCATATTTCCAGTAAACCCGTCAGTTACAACTACATCTGCAACACCCAGTAATAAATCACGTGATTCTACATTTCCAACAAAGTTCACGGGTGCATTTTTTAATAAAGCAAATGCACTTTTCGTTAACTCATTACCTTTTGTTTCTTCTGTTCCAATATTAAGCAATCCAACACGAGGCGATTCAATTCCACGAACTTTCGTTGCGTAAATACTACCCATAATTCCAAACTGCACTAAATGCTCAGGTTTTGCATCCGAATTTGCTCCCAAGTCCATCATGACAAAACCTTGTCCATCAATTGTAGGTAAGGTAGGAGCTAATGCCGGACGATCAATACCTTCAATTCGACCAACAATAAATAACCCTGCAGCCATTAATGCTCCAGTATTTCCCGCAGAAACACATGCCTGCGCTTCCCCGCTTTTAACGGCTTCTGCCATACGAACCATCGATGCATCCTTTTTACGTCTAATGGCACGAACAGGTTCATCTTCTGATTCAATTTTTTCAGTTGTATGAATAAATGTAAGACGATTATGTGATTTCATGAAAGGACTCACAAGATTCTCTTGTCCATATAAAAGTATGTGTACATCTTCAAATTGTTCTAAAGCTTTAAAAACACCATCAATAATTTCTTTTGGGGCGTGATCTCCACCCATGGCATCTACTGCAATTTTCATCTTATTTCACCTTCACTTTGTCCATTTGTACGAAACATTTCAAACTGTCCATTAAACACAACTTCATTTTCGACAGTAGATGTTACTTCCACAAATGTTCTATTTTTATCTGAATCATTACTTACAACAATCGCTTTCGCTACGACACGATCCCCTAGTTTAACCGGTTTCACAAATGAAAGTGTAGAAGTTACAGTTAATGCTAACTCATCGTTAATAACTGCTACTGCTAGAGAATTGGCTTGTGCAAAAAGGTGATGTCCTCGCGTTATATGATTTCTCATGAAAACGTGTTCTGATTTCACATCAAAAATTGAAATGGCTCGCTGATCTAATTCAATATCAACCATTTCTCCAATGACTTCATTAAGTGGCAAGGATCGGACTTCATCCTCAAATGATTTAGAAGCTACGTGTTTAATCCGCTCACGTAATTCAGGAATTGATAATTCTAATCGATCTAATCGAATCGTTTGAACGCTTACTGTAAAATGAGTAGCCAGATCTTCATCAGTAATAAATGGGTTTGATTTAATTGTCTCAATCAACTTTTGTTGTCGTTCTTGTTTAGAGCGTTTCATACTTTCACCGTCCGATATTAGTACTTGGTACTAATATCAGTATATAAATACAATAAAAAGAATGCAAGGATTGTATGAAAAAGGTCTATTACAAATCACCCATCCACACAAATCTTGCATTCTCTTTAATCGATTCGTTCTCCGTCCAAAGCTCCTGATTGCTGAAGGTAATCTCTTAAACATTTTGTTTCATCACTTACCCAAAATTCAGTTGAAGCCATAAACTTTTCAGCATCCTGTCGAGCTGTCTCAAGTGCACGATAGTCATGTACGAGATCTGCCATTTTAAACTCAGGCATTCCACTTTGTTTTCTGCCAAAAAAGTCACCAGGACCTCGCAATTCTAAATCCTTTTCAGCTAACCGAAACCCATCATTTGTTTCCGTCATCGAAATCATACGCTCTTTGCCTTCTTCAGTTTTCGGATCAGCTAGTAAGATACAATATGATTGATCCGTACCTCGACCAACCCTACCTCTTAACTGATGAAGTTGAGCTAAACCAAATCTCTCGGCATCATAGATGACCATAAAAGTCGCATTCGGAACATTGACACCAACCTCGACAACCGTCGTTGATACAAGCACTTGCACATGACCTTCACTAAACGATCGCATCACTTCGTCTTTCTCATCCGAATGCAACCGACCATGCATCAAGCCAACCTGGTATTTCGAATGAAAGATGGAAGATAATTGTTCAAATACATCTACAGCATTTTGAACATCTAGCTTTTCTGATTCTTCTATAAGAGGACATATTACATATGCTTGTCTACCACCCTTAAGCTCCTCTTCCATTCGTTTAATAGCTTGGTTAAATAATTCCTTTTTAACCCAATGTGTTTCTATTTCTTTACGACCCGCCGGCATTTCATCGATAATTGAGACATCCATTTCTCCAAATGCGGTAATAGCAAGCGTCCGAGGAATTGGTGTAGCTGTCATAAATAGAACGTCAGGACTTATCCCTTTATCCCTTAAAACTCGCCTTTGTTCAACTCCGAACCGATGCTGCTCATCCGTTATCACCAATCCTAAATGTTTAAACTCAACATCAGGTTGAATCAATGCATGGGTTCCAATTAACAAGTCAATTTCTCCCGCACCTAATTGCTCTAGTAAAAGTCTACGTGCTTTAACCTTAGTTGAGCCTGTTAATAACGCGATTCGAATACCTAAGGGTTGAAGCCACTCATGAATAGATTGTGCATGTTGTTCCGCTAATATCTCTGTAGGTGCCATTAGAGCGCTCTGGTAACCAGCTGTAATGGCTGCATATAAAGATATAGCAGCTACAACCGTTTTTCCTGATCCAACATCCCCTTGCAATAATCGATTCATCCGATGTGGTTCTTTTAAATCTTTACAAATTTCATTAACCACTCTCTTTTGAGCATCAGTTAATTCATATGGTAATGTGGCAATCATTGCTTTGAGTTTTTGAACATCATAGGCAATCGAGATCCCTCGATTTTGTTCTTTTCTTACTTTTTTCATCGCTTGCATTTTCAGTTGAAATAAAAGTAGTTCTTCATAGACAAACCTTCTTCGAGCTTGTTTAACATGTTCCGCATCAACAGGGAAATGAACACCTTCTAACGCTTCAAAAATAGGCATTAGTTTATAGGTTTCTTTCAAATGAATCGGTAAACAATCTTGTAAAGAAGGTCCAACTTCATGTAATGCTTGTCTCATGAATTTCCGGAAAGTCTTTTGTTTTAAATTCCCCTTTAAACTATACATCGGTTCAAAATCAACTTGTTCTGTTTTAGGACCCGGGGAATAGTTCGACACACTGATTGCTTGTCGACCTCGATCCCATTTACCAGTAACCGTAATGATTTGACCGATGGAAATTTTCGTCTTCAAATAAGCTTGATTAAAAAAAACGACTTTTATCAAATGCGGTCCAACGAGAAGCCTTATTTGCATTCGGGATTTATTCTTCCCTAAAAAAAGAACGGAAGGTTCGCTATCGACCCTTCCCTCCACTGTAATCCGTTCATTATGCGGTGTTTCCGCAATGTTTTTTAATCGAAAATCTTCATGTCGATAAGGAAATGTCATGATTAAATCATGAAGTGTCGTAATGCCCATTTCGGCCAATGAATTTTCTGTTTCGCTGCCAATTCCTTTTAATATGGTAACCGGTTGTAGCGATTGATCACTCACTTTTAACAGCCGCCTTACCAAATATTCGTTCAGCTAACGCAATTCCGGTTGGCGTCGCTGCTAAGCCACCACGAGCCGTTTCTTTAAGTGCAGAAGGCATCGATTGACCAATTTTAAACATCGCATCGATTACTTCATCACAAGGAATTCGGCTAGTCACTCCTGCAAGTGCCATATCTGCAGCAACTAATGCATTTGAAGCACCCATTGCATTACGTTTCACACACGGTACCTCCACTAATCCAGCCACAGGATCACATACTAGTCCAAGCATATTTTTCATTGTAATTGCAAAAGCTTCCGCACATTGAGCAGGTGTTCCACCCGACATCTCAACGATAGCAGCAGCAGCCATAGCTGCTGCAGAACCTACTTCAGCTTGACATCCTCCAGCCGCTCCAGAAATAGACGCATTGTTCGCAACAACAAAACCAAATGCTCCGGATGTAAATAAATAACGAATCATTTCTTCACGAGTAGGATTTAACTGGTTCTGCACAGCAAATAAAGTACCTGGTACTACTCCTGCTGAACCAGCAGTTGGTGTCGCACAAATCGTTCCCATTGCAGCATTTACTTCATTCGTAGCAACAGCTTTACTAACGGCATCAAGTAACAACATACCTGAAAGGGGTTTTTTATTCTTCATATAGTTTTGGATTAGAACAGCGTCTCCTCCTGTTAAACCTGAAGAAGAATGAACGCCTTTTAATCCTTTTTCTACCGCTTGTTCCATTACTGTTAGATTTTGATCCATTTGATTCATGATTTCTTCTCGCGTTCTGCGAGTAACTAACATTTCTTGTTCGATCATTAATTCTGAAATTAATTTATTTTCACTTGTTGCTAATTCTACTAATTCTTTAACATTACGAAATAATACTTTCATAATAAAAGTCTCCTTTACTCCGCGATCTTCGTTACCTGTGTAATATAAGGCATCATCGCAATTTGATCTAATATTGATTCATCAATTGGTTCATCTACTTCAATGACCATTAAAGCCATTTGTCCTTGTTCCTTACGTGAAACTTCCATATGGCCAATGTTGATATTTTGCTCTGCTAAACAAGTCGCTACTTTAGCGATACTACCAGGTTTGTCATCATGAACCACTAAAATAGCCGGGTGATTACCGGAAAGTCTAAGTGGAAACCCATTTAGTTCCGTAATTTCTATTTTTCCACCGCCAATAGAAATTCCAATCATCTCCATCTCACCCTCTTGATCTCCAATAACTACTCGTGCTGTATTAGGATGCTCGGTGTGAGCACTTTCCGGAATAAATTCATAGGTCATTCCAACTTGAT
This sequence comes from Paenisporosarcina sp., assembly GCA_040512715.1. Lineage (GTDB taxonomy): Bacteria > Bacillota > Bacilli > Bacillales_A > Planococcaceae > Paenisporosarcina. The sequence goes on from JBEVEQ010000157.1 coordinate 5,469, forward strand.
CAGCTAATTCAAACGACGTTTTAATGCGTTCATCAAACGTATCAAAATCTAATAAACCACCAACAATGGCGATGTCTGTACCATGACCTTTATATGTTTCTGCAAAAGATCCATATAGATATATTTTTGCCCAAGCGGGTTGTCTGCCAAATAAATCACGAGCCACGCGCCCAATTCTTGCAGCTCCCGCTGTATGTGAAGAAGAAGGTCCAATCATAACGGGACCTATAATGTCAAAAACCGATTTAAATTTCATGTATAGCCCTCCAAATAGGTAAAAATCGGGAAACGTTCGTAAACATGATTACTACGAACATATTAAACTTCAATCAATAATATTTACTTCCTTCATATTACATCATAGCAATGAGTTTCACAAAAAATTTAAAAAAGAAATGAAGGCGCTTTCATATTAAACAAGGAAATCAGCGAACCATGAGGATTCGCTGATTGAAAGTATTTATTCAACTGAAATAATGTAAGGATACAATGGTTGCTTTCCGTTATATACTTCGACTTCAGCATCCGAGAATTCTTCTTCTACAAAAGCAGCTAATTGATTAGCATCTTCTTCTGTAACATCTTCACCATAAATAATCGTGATGATTTCTGAATCTTCATCCACTAAGTCTTTTAATAAGGTTTTCGAAACTTCATCTAACAAGGGAGCTGCAAGTATAATCTTGCCTTCAGAAATCGCCATATAATCATCTTTTTGAATTTCGACTCCATCAATAGATGTATCGCGAACTGCAAACGTCACTTGCCCTGTTTTCACGTGAGCATAAGCATTTGTCATAGTACGTTTGTTATCTTCAACAGATGCCTCTGGATTAAAGGCTAAAATAGCAGCCATCCCCTGAGGAACAGATTTAGTTGGGACAACAGCTGCTTCAATTCCAAGAACTTCTGCTGCTTGTTCAGCCGCCATAATGATATTTTTATTGTTAGGTAGAATTAACACTTTTTCTGCGCCTACAGATTCAATCGCTTTCACAATATCTTCTGTTGAAGGGTTCATCGTTTGACCGCCTTCAATGACCGCGCTAGCTCCTACACTCTTCAGTAATTCAGAAATCCCTGCGCCCATGGCAACCGTGACAACAGCGTACGGATGCTTTTTAATAGGAGCTGCTTTTGGCTGCTCTTTCTTATAATCATCACCTACGATTTCTGCATGCTGTTGACGCATATTTTCAATTTTAATTTTAATCAAATCTCCAAATTTTTGACCATAAGCTAAACAAGCACCAGGTTGTTCAGAGTGTATGTGTACTTTTGCAATTTCATCATCTGAGATAACAAGTAAAGAGTCACCAAATTCACTTAATGAATTTCTGAAATTAGTTTCATCAAATGGATTTTCTGATACTTTTTCAGGAATGAATTTGACCATGAATTCTGTACAGTAGCCAAATTCAATATCTGAAGTATCCATGAAGCCTTGAACATTTTTATGATGTTCGGCACTTACTAAATCATCCATTGAATAAGCTGATGTTTTTTCAGGTAATTGTTCACCTTTTAAACATGCAACAAAACCTTCATAAACATAAACTAAACCTTGTCCACCACTATCTACGACACCTACTTCTTTTAATACCGGAAGTAAATCAGGTGTACGCGCTAATGAAGCTTTTGCTTCTTTTAACATTTCTTCCATCACAAAGATTATATCGTCACTAGTTTCTGAGGCTACTACAGCACGATTAGCCGCATCTTTCGCAACAGTTAGAATCGTTCCTTCAACTGGTTTCATTACTGCTTTATAAGCCGTATCGACTCCATGTTTAAGAGCGTGTGCAAATGTTTTAGCATCTAGTGTTGCATGTGATTCTACATCTTTACCAAATCCTCTAAATAATTGAGATAAGATAACGCCTGAATTACCACGCGCACCCATTAATAATCCTTTTGATAACGCTTGTGAAGTTTTACCAATATGTGCTACTGCATGAGCTTCTGTTTCTTTAGCTCCAGAAGACATCGATAAATTCATGTTCGTTCCTGTATCCCCATCGGGAACGGGAAATACATTTAGCGCATCCACATAATCTGCATTTTGAAATAGATGATATGCACCCATCTTCACCATTTCTGCAAATTGAATACCGTCTAAAGACTTCATGTCTATATTTCCTCCTCTTATGGGTTCGTTACACGAACACCTTGTACATAAATATTTACTGATTTCACTGCTAAGCCTAATGTCTTATTCAATGTGTATTTTACCTTCGACTGAACTTGGTAAGCAACTTCTGAAACTTTAGTTCCGTAGCTTATCACTATGTACATATCAATATGAAGATCATTACCTTGTTGTCGAACCAAAACACCCTTAGCAAAATTTTCTTTGCGCAAAATGTCAGTAAGACCATCTTTTATTTGATGTTTTGACGCCATACCAACTATTCCATAACATTCAATGGCTGCTCCACCTGCGATCTGAGCCACCACATCATTTGAAATATCAATTTGTCCAAATTCGTTGTTCAATTCAATTGACATAGGGAATGCCTCCTTATAATCCATTTTGACTACCCATTATTGTACTACACAAAAGTTGATTATAAAAGAAAACCTTTACATTCGTCTACATTTGTCTGTAAAGGCTTTATTCTTGAAAGAGGTGTGAATACATCTTGCAATGCTAATGAGATTATGGTAACTTATTAAAGTATGTGAAATATCGAACTGAAAAAAATCTTTCAGCTTCTTTTTATGAGGAGGAAAAAATATGCCAAAAGTTTGTGTAATTTCTGGGCGTAAAGCTCGTGCTGGTAATGCTCGTTCTCACGCAATGAACTCAACTAAACGTACTTGGGGAGCTAACTTACAAAAAGTTCGTATCCTTGTAGACGGTAAACCAAAACGTGTATGGGTTTCTGCAAGAGCATTAAAATCAGGTAAAGTTGAGCGCGTATAATATTTCGCGTTCAATAAAAAAGACATAACCTCGCTCCTAATCGGAAGCAAGTTTATGTCTTTTTTTTATTTGGCTCTGTTAACACTTATTGTTAATTTTTAATAAAAAAAGTGGGAATCGCTCCCTTTCCGCGGACGAACTGTCAAGCTCTTCGGGCCAACAGGATGTTGGTCATGAAGGCGTTGCGCTCGCGAGATGGCGTTCTTATAGCCTTCGTTCCTTTTTCCGAGCTGTGGGGTCATGCCTGTCCGTTATTCCGCAGGAGTGGAGCGATTCCCTTCAGAATTAATATGATTAATTATGTGAAAGTTAAATCCATCAAGTGAATGTATTAATACTCGATGTATAGAGAATACGCGTCACTCCCGCAGAAAACTGGCGGCTGAGACCCCGCAGCTGGTTTTGCGAGGAGGCTCGGGGG
>JBEVEQ010000164.1:0-4071 GCA_040512715.1 Paenisporosarcina sp.
GAATCAGGCATGTCCATTTTATTGGCAACAATCAGCTGCGGACGTTCCGTTAATCTTAAATTGTATTGTTTTAATTCATCATTGATTGTTACATAGTCATCATATGGATCTCTACCCTCTAAGCCTGACATATCAATGACATGCACGATGACACGTGTACGTTCAATATGACGAAGGAATTGATGACCAAGTCCGACTCCTTCACTTGCACCTTCGATTAAACCTGGTAAATCGGCCATTGCAAAGCTTCTACCATCTTCTGTTTCAACCATTCCCAAATTCGGTACGATGGTTGTAAAATGATATGCAGCAATTTTAGGTTTTGCCGCAGATACAACTGATAGCAATGTTGATTTACCTACACTTGGGAATCCTACTAAGCCCACATCAGCTAATACTTTAAGTTCAAGTACAACTTCAATTTCCTCACCTGGTTCACCTTTTTCAGATAGTTCAGGTGCTGGATTTTGTGGAGTAGCAAAGCGCGAATTTCCACGACCACCACGGCCACCCTTAGCGATGACTGCTTGTTGTCCATGTTCCACTAGATCAGCTAGAACTGTTCCACCTTCTTCAGTCATAATAACTGTACCTGGTGGGACTTTTACGATTAAATCGTCTGCACCTCGACCGTGCATGTTTTTACTTTGACCATGGTCTCCACGGTCTGCTTTAAAGTGTCGTTTATAACGGAAATCCATTAATGTTCGTAAGCCTTCTTCAACTTCGAATACTACATTTCCTCCACGGCCACCATCTCCACCAGCTGGTCCACCATTTGGTACATATTTTTCACGACGAAATGCAACCATTCCATCGCCGCCATCTCCGCCTTTAATAAATATCTTTACGTGATCGACAAACATCGCTTATCCCTCCTTGCTTTCTTCTATATGAAAACGCCATTTTTCAGTCGTTTTACATTCATGGGTAATCGTCAAACCCCTAGTTTTAAATAAGAAATCGTCACCGATATCCCATTTCCCGTTTGCTTCCACTGTAAATTTAAACTCAACTTCTGTACTTTCAATCCACACACGCAATTCGTGTTCAAAATATGGATTTAATTTTGGCTCTAAGTATTTAGTGAAAAATTCTAAACTGTCTCGAATTGGAACGTCAAGTTTAGTGTTAAAAGGCTTTGTGATCTGAGTGCCAACTTCCATTTGAAATCCAGGAAAACGCCAATTGGCCGTTTGAAGCCATTCTGATGTGTTAGGTAGTTGTAATTTAGATAACTCGTAAAACACTTTACATTTTTCTGTATAGTTTGCTATGACTTCCCTTGCTTCATCCAATCGAGCAAGATCCATATTCATTTTTATTAGTTGCAATTGATTTAAAAAATCATGACGAGCATGTCGCAATGCATCGTTTACTGAAAAAGGGTTTTCAGTCATAGGTCACTCTCCATTATGCTTTTCTAATTTCTTAAGTATACCAAGAAATAGACCTGTTTTGTTGCAAAAGAAAAAGGACTGCAAACATGCAGTCCTTTGGCTGTTGAATTAAGCTTCTTGAGCTACAGGATATACACTAACTTTTTTCTTGTCGCGGCCATAACGCTCAAAGCGTACAACTCCGTCAACTTTCGCAAAAAGTGTGTCATCTCCACCACGGCCTACGTTTTCACCAGGATAAATTTTTGTTCCGCGTTGACGGTACAAAATTGATCCACCTGAAACGAATTGACCATCAGCGCGTTTAGCGCCAAGGCGTTTTGATTGAGAGTCACGACCATTACGAGTCGATCCTACTCCTTTTTTCGATGCGAAAAACTGAAGATCTAATCTTAACATCATCTGTTCCACCTCCTACTTTTTGAAGGTTATTTTTATATGCTGTGCATAATCATGTTCAATCGTTTGTAAAGAAACAATCATTGCTTGTACAAGTAATTGCACATGCTCATTCGTCTTAATATCCAGGTTTTGCGGAAACGAGACTTTGAAAAAACCGCCGTCTTGTCCTTGTTGAATATCTGGTGTGATGTTTGTAAGTGCCATAATGGCATTTACTGCTCCAAAAGAAACAGCCGAAGCACCTGCACAAACTAAATCTTTTCCATGTTCAGCAAAATCTGCATGTCCCTTCATTTCAAAAGAATGAATTTGTTTTGACTGATCTTGTTCAATCGTTACTTGAATCATCAATACCACATCTTTTTCTTACAGGTTAATTTCATCAATCACTAATTTTGTATAAGGTTGACGATGACCTTGTTTACGACGGTAGTTCTTTTTCGCTTTGTATTTGAAAACAGTGATTTTTTTACCACGACCGTTTTTCACAACTGTCGCTTTAACTGTAGCACCTTCCACGAAAGGAACTCCAACTTTAACATTGTCTCCACCTACAAATAGAACTTTGTCAAATGTGAAAACGTCTTCAGCATCCACACCTAATTTTTCGATGTAAATTTCTTGACCTTTTTCAACTTTGATTTGTTTTCCACCAGTTTCGATAATTGCGTACATTTTACTGCACCTCCTCTTAGACTCAGACTCGCCTTTATATAAGGTGATCTTTTCAGATTCTTAAACCTTTTAAGAGCGGTTGTAGTAGCACGGGTGCTACAAACAATAACATTAAAATATTATCACACTGCCATTATAGAGTCAACCGCTTTTGGACAATATCCTGAAATACTGCTTCATATTTACGATATTGCCATGTTTTAATATTTTGATAAACGATAAAGGCAAATAAAAACTGCAAATGAACTTGGTTTGAAATTAACAAAATAAATAGTATAGGTAAAAAAATGGAAATCAATAATAACCATTCATACCATTCGGGTACTAAAGCCAATAAAGCTTGTCCACCATCCAATGGAAGTATGGGAAGGCAATTCAGAAATAATATGGTTAATTGAACTTGGTTAAAAAAAGCTTGTCCCGAAAAAGTGAAAAAATTCGAACCTAAGATGAGTAATGCAGTAGCGAGTGGTCCTGCAATAGCAATGAACCACTGTTGATGCTTAGGAGCTTGTCTAAGTTCACGAATGATAATTTCTCCACCATAAGGCATAATCGTGCAGGATTTAACTGATAAGCCTGTCCATTTCGCGGCAATTAAATGACCCATTTCATGAATCATTAAAGATACAAAAATAATTGTGTAATGCGCAAATTGACCTGTACCAATCAAAAAGAAAATAATCGGAATTAATATTGGATGTAATCGAAAATTCATCGAGTTACTTAACGGCATCCGATATCCATTCCGTCAACGTGGAAGGCTCTAAAAACTGCCCATTCCTTTCCACCCGAACATACATAGAACCTGGTTGTACCTCAGCTATTAATTCATTAGCTGCAACAGCTGTATAAGGTAAATGTGAGAATTTTTCTATAAACCCATATGTTACTGTCTCTCCACTATCATATAAAATGGTCATTGTTTTTCCTGTTTGTCTTGTTTGACCCGTAAATAAAATTAATCCATCCTCACGTGCAACAACTTGAACAGGTGTAGTGTACGAGACGAGCACGCCATCTTCATAAGGTTGCATAGATTCATAAGTTGTCATTGAAGGGTGCACAGATGCCGAGACTGGAATCACTTCATCTAATTTTTCATCAGTCATTAACGACATGATAAACTTCCGTGCATATTGAATGTCCTTCCCTTCTTCAAAAAGGGAACGAATCTGTGAATTTCCACCATCACGTTCTTCAATTTGAACCATCCCAATTACTCCGACCGTTAAAACACATGCTACTAACCACTTTTGCTGCCATCTCATCGCTCACCCCTCCTTTTTATGCACTATATGCAAAAAGAAGAATAACCATGAATGACAAAAACCAAGTTTAATAGATTTATTAAATTGCACTGTTAACATTTCAAATAATTATTAATATAAAGGAGTCTAAACAAAAAAATTCCCACAAAGAATTTGTGGGAATAAATGATTATTTAGCGAAAATTGCTTTAATTTTTGAAAGTACACCTTTTCTCTCTATATCCATCGACATTAATGGCACAGATTCCCCTAAAATTCTACGAGCTATATTACGGTAACCCAGTGCCGCTCGATTCGTAGGATCCATGACAACGGGTTCTCCT
>JBEVEQ010000257.1:0-5510 GCA_040512715.1 Paenisporosarcina sp.
AACGCGGATACGATTTTCCCCTTCAACTTGAATAACTGGTTCACTAACACCTAATACGTTAATACGGTTTAATAAAGCTTCTGCCGTATCTGCTAAAACTTCTTCTGATATTTTTTGTCCTTTGAGTGGTTTAACTTCATATAAAACTTCGAATCCACCCTGTAAATCTAATCCTAGTTTAATATCTTTAACTATTCCTTCAGCAGTTGTACTAATGGAAGCCGCAAATACTACGATGAGTAATAGAAATGCGATAATCCGGCCTCTGGTTTTCATATGTAAAAATTCCTCCTCAACTTGTCAAATGGCAATCTAAAATTACCACTTCCGAAAAAAAGCGCAACAAGCATATTATGAAACAGGTCCCGCTTGCTGTCAAATCAACTTAAATGTCTTCTAAATCCGAACTACGCTTAATAGGATGACCTTCATTAATATTATTTTGTAAAAGTACTTGGAGTTCATCTTGATTCAGCTGTGAAAACCAATTGGATGTTCGAGATTCTTCTATTTGTGTATGAGTCATATATTTAGCTGGTGATGTAGAAAGTATATCATTTACAACTTCATACATACGCATTTCTTTAACATCTTTATTTTTCCATTTTTTCTTCATACAGTAGTTCCAAATATCGGCTTCTGTAACGGAAGTATATTGGTAAACATGAAATTCACTCTTCTTACTTTCTAGTGCGGGCATGACGTGATCGTATAAATCAAGTTTTTGTTCATTCATTTTTTGTCACTTCCCTCTTCTATGGTTTTATCTCTTCTTTCACTCGCATACGAATATTGTATATGAATTTGTGTGTCTTGAGAAGGAAGTGGTAGAATTGTCTACATTTTTTCGTGGAACTTTAGTATTAATGGGTGCAGTATTTCTTTCAAAACTCTTTGGCTTTGTTTTTCGTATTCAATTTGTACGTATTGCTGGTGAAGAAGCTGTTGGTATTTACATGGCTGCATACCCGGCTTTCATCTTTTTTCTTTCTCTCATCCAATTAGGTCTACCTATTGCAGTTGCAAAAATCATTGCTGAACTATATGCCAAAGATAAACTCGGTGACATTAAAGCTTTGATGAGAAAAGTTTGGAAGATGACCGTTTTATCAATTTGCTTTATAGGACCTTTCCTTTGGTTTTTTGTTCCGTTCTTGGCTTCAGAGTTGTTGCAAAATGAAGAAATTGAAAAAACACTGTACATCGGCTTAATTACCATTCCAATCGCTGCTTTTTCGAGTATTTTAAAAGGGTATTTTCAAGGTTTAGCGAAAGTAGAAGAAACTGCTTGGTCACAGTTAATCGAGCAATTTTTACGTATCGGACTAGTTACTTGGTTCCTTCCTTATATCGTTCAGCAAGAATCACCTGCTGAAACAGCAGCTGCAGCTATGGTGCTCGCTTTGGTAGCAGAATTTGCAGCTTTCTTATACCTTTGGATAAAATATAAACGCGGGAAAATGAAGACGGTAGCTAGCGATTCTTATCCTTCTAAACCGATTTTGCAAATTGCCATACCTTCAGCAGGTAGTCGTTTATTCGGATCATTTACTTGGTTTTTAGAACCGATTATTTTTATCCGAGCACTTTCTGTTGCAGGAGTTGGAGCTGTTGCAGCTACAAATCTGTACGGGGTTATTTCAGGAGTATTCATACCTCTATTGCTGTTTCCAGCTTTTATCCCTTACGCTTTATCAATTGTTTTGGTTCCAGCCGTTAGTGATGCTCGAGCACGTTCAAATCGACATATGTTGCAGGAACGAGTTTCCTTAGCAATGCGTGTCTCAGCAATAACAGGATGCTTCGCAGCGACTGTGTTTTATTTGCATGGCGAACATATTGTTAACGTCCTTTTTCATATCAAGGCTGGATCAGGTTACATGGCGCTGCTAGCTCCCGTATTTTTCTTTTATTACATACAAAGCCCGCTTCATGCAATTTTACAAGCCATGCATGAAGCAAAAGCGGCAATGATGAATTCAATCTATGGTGGACTAGGTAAATTATTTGTCATGTTTGTTTTAGCCTCTCAACCTGGCGTTGAAGAAAAGGGGGCTATTTTAGCTATCGGTTTTGGTGTATGTTTAACCTCATTTTTACATATGGCTACACTACGACAAAAAAAAGAAGCTGGGATCGGCTTTACCTTTTTTGCTTTCCCCTATTTGCTCTTTATCACTACCGTTATATTACGACCTCTCGTTTGGCCAATAGCTGAACTTCCATGGGTAGCCGATAGTTTGATTACTTGTTTTATGGTTAGCATTGGTCTCATCTTATTTAGACAAGTTCGATTATCAGATTTTCGCATGATGAGTAAACTCGTTAAGAAGTCTTGAATTTATCTTTGAGTTGTAAAAACAAGCTTTCATTTTCATAACTGCAATAAAAAACGGTTTTTGGATCGTCAATTTGTTTTTCCCGCAGCTTTTGTATCAGCCATTCTTTGTTTTGTTGAATTAAAGTTAAATGTCTCTCTTGAATGTCACCATCTACAATTAATGGCAGAACAGGATGTTCTCCATCCTTCTTGAAAACCGATAAATTACCAGATGGTTCTAAAAATGCATAGTCCACGTTTTGGATAGATCCAATTTGTTGTTCTCGAAGTTGTTGAAATAAATCATCCAAATTATATCGTTGTTTACGCATTTCAGTTTCAATTATTTCTCCATTTCGGATAATAACAGAAGGATCACCGTCAATTAAATCTCGAATTTTCTTACTTTTCAAGGACCAATAAGATGTGAGTAATTGGATGACAAGTAAAAGAATCATCGGTAAGATCGACTCAAATAATTTACGCTCTGGATTGTCAATGGCAAACGAAGCAACCTCTGCAATCATCACAAAAATGACTAAATCCATCAGACTGAGTTCTCCTACTTCTCGCTTTCCCATTAAACGGAAAATGACAAGGATTAAAAGGTATAAAAAAATAGTTCGCCAAGCTACTACAAAGAGTTCGCTCATACGCATCCCCTTTTTACATTCAGTATGAGGTAAAAAGATTTTACCTATACAAAAAAACCTATTTCTCCAAAACGGAGAAATAGGTTTTTATAGTGTATTAAAGAGCCGGAGATGCGTCTACAATACGAGCGATTGCTGCACGCTCAAATTGAAGGCGTGTCCCATCTGCAACAGTTACAAAAACAGTTGACTCGTCAACTGCGTCTACTAAACCGTGAAGGCCACCTACTGTGACAATACGATCTCCACGTTTTAAGCTAGATTGCATAGAAGCTGTCGTTTTTTGACGCTTTTGTGCTGGTCGAATAATGAAAAACCACATCACAACGAACATTAATAAAATTGGTGATAACCCAAGTAATTGGTCCATTCTCTAAATTCCCCCTCTCTCTATCTTATAAGTATACAAGAATCAGAAATTTTTCGCATTAGGTTTATTATAACCGTATTGTTCGAAGAACTCTGCTCGGAAGTCTCCTAGACGATCTTCGCGAATAGCTTGTCGTACTTGTTTCATTAAATTCATTAAGAAATGTAAATTATGATAAGAAGTTAAGCGAATTCCAAACGTTTCTTCCGCTTTTATTAAATGGCGAATATAAGCTCTGGAATAATTTTTACATACATAACAATCACAATTTTCATCAATTGGACCGAAATCACGTGCAAATTGTGCACCTTTCACCACTAAACGGCCATTGCTCGTCATTAAGGTACCATTTCGTGCAATCCTTGTTGGTAATACGCAGTCAAACATGTCTACGCCTCGAATTGCACCATCAATTAATGAATCAGGTGAACCAACCCCCATTAAATAACGCGGCTTATCTGAAGGCAAGAATGGCGTGGTAAATTCAAGTACACGATTCATGATGTCTTTTGGTTCCCCGACAGACAATCCTCCGATTGCATATCCCGGGAAATCCATAGAAACTAAATCTGCTGCACTTTGACGTCGAAGGTTTTCATACTCTCCACCTTGAACAATACCAAATAGTCCTTGATCTTGTGGACGGGCATGTGCTTCCAAACATCTTTCAGCCCAACGTGATGTACGCTCGACACTTGCTTTCATGTATTCAGGAGTAGCAGGGAATGGTGGACACTCATCAAATGCCATCATTATATCCGAACCTAAATCATTTTGTATTTGCATTGCTTTTTCAGGACTTAGAAACAGCTTATCGCCATTCATATGATTACGGAAATGAACGCCTTCTTCTTCAATTTTTCGGAATTCACTTAGACTAAACACTTGGAAACCACCAGAATCCGTTAATATGGCACGATCCCAGTTCATGAATTTGTGCAAGCCACCCGCTTCTCTAATAATGTCATTACCTGGACGCAACCATAAATGGTAAGTGTTACTTAATATGATTCCAGCTTCCATCGTTTTTAATTCTTCCGGAGACATCGTTTTAACGGTTGCTTGGGTGCCGACAGGCATAAATGTTGGTGTTTCAAAAGATCCATGAGGTGTATGCACAATACCCAGTCGGGCACCGGTTTGTTTATCTGTTTTAATTAGTTCGTATCGAATTGCTGTCATGCACGAACTCCTTTCTGATTAGCGGATGGTCGAATGAACATCGCATCTCCAAAACTAAAAAATCGGTATTTTTGTTGAATGGCTTGGTTATAAGCATTCAAAATATGGTCGCGAGTCGTTAATGCACTCACTAACATTACTAAAGTAGATTTAGGTAAGTGGAAATTAGTAATTAATCCATCAATACATTTAAATTCATACCCGGGATAAATAAAAATGGATGTCCATCCACTGTCTTCTTTCAAGACACCACTAAATTTATTTGCAACAGTTTCAAGCGTGCGTGTCGAGGTAGTTCCAACAGAAATAATCCTTCCACCGGATGTCTTCACACGATTGATTGTGTCAGCTGTTTCTTTTGAAATTCGATAAAATTCGGAATGCATTTCATGATCGTCAATCGAATCAACACTTACAGGTCTAAAGGTACCTAGACCAACATGAAGGGTGACAAAAACAACTTCTACTCCTTTTGCTCTAATTTCATTTAAAAGAGCATCTGTAAAATGGAGACCAGCTGTTGGTGCTGCAGCAGATCCTCGCTCTTTTGCAAAGACAGTTTGGTAACGATCTTGATCATCCAGCTTCTCTCGAATATACGGAGGTAACGGCATTTCACCTAGCTGATCGAGAATTTCGAAAAAAATGCCTTCGTAGGTAAATTTAAATATTCTTCCACCATGATCCGTTTCACCAACGCATGTTGCACGAAGCAGACCTTCTCCGAAAGACACAATTGTTCCTAATTTTATCCGTTTAGCAGGTTTAACTAATGTTTCCCATGTATCTTCTTCTATAACCTTTAAAAGAAGGACTTCGATATTAGCACCGGTATCCTCTTTTACACCCATTAGTCGTGCTGGTAACACTCGTGTGTCATTTAGAACAAGACAATCACCAGCTTGAATCTCATCTACAATATGTTTGTACGTGTGGTGCGTAATTCCTCCACTTTCTTTGTCCAAAACTAAAAGCTTGCTTGACG
>JBEVEQ010000264.1:0-7177 GCA_040512715.1 Paenisporosarcina sp.
AATAAGGATTTATTGTATGCAGGCATCATCTTACACGATGTTGGGAAGGTAATTGAGCTTTCTGGACCTGTAGCCACTTCATACACAATTGAAGGCAATTTATTAGGCCATATTACTATTATGGTGAACGAAATTGCTAAAGCAGCTGATGAGCTTGAAATTGAAGGAGAAGAAGTGATGCTTCTTCAACATATGGTTCTTTCTCATCATGGAAAAGAAGAGTGGGGAAGTCCTAAAAAACCAATGTTACTTGAAGCTGAGATGCTTCACTATATCGATAATATTGATGCGAAAATGAATATGCTTAATCGCGCTCTCAATAAAACAAATCCAGGTGAATTTACAGAACGACTATTCCCATTAGATAATCGCTCGTTTTATAAACCGACATTTGAATAGACAAAAAAAAAGCCTCCAAATTTTTGGAGGCTTTTTTTTACTATAGAAAAATTATTCAGCTTTTGGCGCTTCGCCTGCATTAAGAATTTGATCCAATGCATCTTTTAAATCTTTATCTTTAATTTTTACATCTGCATCCTTCATTAATTTGGATACTTTAGGGAGCAAAGTACTTTGATCAGCTTTAGCCATAATTAATTGCTTACGGATTTCGTCTGATTTTTCTTCTAATGTCCCTTCAACTTCAGCTTCACGCTTGTCTGTAACTTGGATGATATGGTATCCAAATTCAGATTTTACGGGCTCACTGATTTGGTCGATGTCTAATGCTAATGCAGCATCAGAAAATTCTTTGACCATTTTATCAGGAGTAAACCAACCTAGTTCGCCACCAGATTCTTTAGCAGCTGGCTCTGTAGAATATTCTTTTGCAACTGCTACAAAATCAGCTCCGCCGTCAAGCTTAGACTTAACTTCTTTTGCTGTTTCTTCATCTGCAACCAATACGTGACGTGCATTTAATTCGGTTTTCATATTATCATATTGTTTTTTTACTTCTTCATCAGTTACTTCAATACCTTCAGTTAATGCTTTTTCTTGAAGTAGGTTTAATTTAATGTACTTTTTGTAACTTTCTTCTGTTTGGCCTTGTTGTGCAAGGTATTGGTCAAACCCTTCACCCATTTGTTTCTTTTCAGACTCAAATTGTGCCTTAATTTCTTTATCCGAAACGTCATACTCAGATTCTAACACTTTTCGATAAGCAATACTTGTAGGGCTTGTTTACCGACTGATGTTTTCATTTCTTGATAAAGTTCATCTTTTGTTACTTCCCCAACTTTTGAAGTGGCAAGTACATCAGAATCTGCCGCTTCGTTTCCGTTACATGCAGATAATGCTAATACAGATGCTGCTAAAGTTAATGTTAATACTGATTTTTTCATTCGTAATCGCTCCTAACTGTCTTCTTGATGCCAGTTGTTACTATACCATAAACGTTTCGAAAACAAAAATGGTTCCCTAGTAATGCCTACAAATAGAATATTTTTTTGCATAGGATAACAAAGAGAAAGGGGGTGTACGAGTTGGGTCAAGACTATCAAGGGTATCAAGGAAATCAAGGCAATTCCGGCTTTGCGTTAATTGTTGTGTTATTTATTTTGTTAATTATTGTAGGTGCAGCATTTTTGTGCTAAAAAAATGAACACTGCAAAAAGAAAAGTCCATTTGCCTGATGAACAGGCGAATGGACTTTTTTATGCGGTCATTGTAATTTCAACAAAAAATGAAACCAATAATATTGTAACTAAAACATTTATTGTTCTAAAAATCTTTGTTTGCTTTTCTTCCGGAATCTCCCGTTGCATACATAATGCATAGGTCATCCGATTAATTTGGAATAAATATACGATTGAGAATAGAACTACTATGGTAATTATCAAGTCTATTCCTCCCCTCCGACAATCTTCATAATCATAACAAAAGCCAAAGAAAAAGAACAGTATTTTGACTAGACATAAGTTGGTGGAACTAATATTTCATAGCCGGTTTCTGTTTCTTCAATCAAAGCTTTTTTCGGTGATTTTAACAAATTTTTTATATATAGTAAATCAATCAAACATAACCCACAATGGTACGCCAATAACATGGTAAAATAATGTCCGAATTCCGGATAGGAAAACGCGCCTGTTATAAGGACGCCATTGATGAAGATGAAAGGCGACAGTAAGGCGAATAAAAAACGAGCTTTAGGAACGGGTTCTTTAATACGAATCGATAATACAGGTAAAAAACCGATTTGTTTTTTTACAGACCAACGCAGACTATTTCTATATTTCATTAAAGGTAAAAAATGAAGAATCTTATGCAAAGGGTAAATTAAAACAAAACTGCATAAAAAGATTAAAAATCGATCATCCGATAACTTACTATCGTTCATAATTTTTAAAATCACATAGAAAAAAGTAAATACTGCAACAACAAAAAGTGAAGACAGCATGAAAATACGATCGAAGCCGTATTGTTTTTTTACATTAATGGTTTTCCAGCAGTGCACTATATGCATCTCCTAAGTAAAATAATATACTTGCAGATACATACATTACGATGTTTTGTTAAAAAAAGCAAGCTTACTCATATTACATTTTCGATAGCGTTTTCAATTGTTGATATTACTCATTTCCTAGAGTTGACCAATGGACTCAGATTCGCATTATTTTCATTAAAGGTTTGGTCGATATTGCGAAAGGAATGCTCGAAAATTTCCATGAAATCATCACCATAAATGTTGCGAATGACTGTCATGACTTCCATGAACTCTGGAAATCGACCATATAAATCCTTAATAGGTAAAGAACCTTCAATGACTGAATGATGTGTATTGTGATAGTTCTCCATCATGTTGAGTAATAGTTCTTCACCCTTTACCGTCAACTCTACGTATGTATTTCGTTTATCATCTTCTCTCTTAGAAAAAGATAATATTCCGCGTTCTTCCAATTTTTTTGAGAAGTTGAATGCTGTGGACACATGCATAACACCAAACTTAGCAACATCAGAGATTGAAGCACCTTTTAAATGATATGAAATCCATAAAATATGATGTTCATTAATATTCAAGTCATAAGGTTTTATCCATTGTTGCCAATCCTTTTCTACAGCTTTCCAAAGTGCTTTTGATAGCTGTGCAATACGTTGGCTGTAGAGCATTGCCTCTTTCATTGTGTACATTGCGTCGGACATGCCATCACCTTCTTTTCATAAAAATTTACTTTTTTTCATTATAGCAATAAAGCAAAGAGATGGATAGTTAGAATCTTGTAAATATTATATTAATTAATATTATTATAGAAAGTTCTATAACTTTTCCTGTTTATTTTAATAAATAGACTATGTTAAATATTGCTGTTGGTATTCCGCAAAAACAGCTACGCTTTCCGTGGGCAAGTGCCGAGCCTCTTCAGGAAGTTGGTCATCGATAAACAGAGCTCTATTGAAAGAAATAAAATAAGGTTCAGCATGTAAGTGCTGAACCTTTTCAAAATATATTCATGTAGTTGGGGTAGGGTCTTTTTGATGTTTCGCTAGAGATTTTTCTAACTCTTCCATCGCCATTTGAATGGAAGCTATTTCGTTTTGAAGGTTTTCTTGAATTGGCACTGTTTCAGTTTGCCATTTTTGAACCGATTTTTTTAGTTCATCAATTGTTTGTGGGATTTGCGTTTTTGATTCTTTTGCTAAATTTGAAATGGATTTTTTCAAATCAGTTAATTGGAATTTTACGTCCGATAATTTATCTTTCCAATCTGATGAAACGTTTTTTATGTTAGTTCGCATATCACTACCTGATTGGGGAGTTGAAAATAAGACCGCTGCTGAACCTGCAAGCAAACCAGCTCCAAGCCCGACTATAAATGTAGATGCTTTCATCTCGCAACCACTCCTTTCATATTACTTACTATTCCTTCTTATTACCTAATTAAAACATGTATGCATAAAGAGAACAACTGTTACATAGGAGAAGTTTATCAACTAGATGTCCGTATAGTTTATTCCAATATAAAAAGCCTGCTACTTGAGCAGGCTTTGGAAAGTTTAATTTGATATCGCAGTTTCGAATTTTGAGCGCTTTACCAGTTGTGTAACAATCGGGAAAATGATAAACAGTGCAATTGCGTTAATAACCACTGCTGGTAAAACTACCGTAAGGAAAAGGGGTATGAATGGGACATCAACACCAATTATAAAAATCGCAACTGATAGAAAAATGACTCCAGACAGCAAAGTTCCAGCTCCGGCAAGAAT
Organism: Paenisporosarcina sp.; assembly: GCA_040512715.1. Classification (GTDB taxonomy): domain Bacteria; phylum Bacillota; class Bacilli; order Bacillales_A; family Planococcaceae; genus Paenisporosarcina. The sequence goes on from JBEVEQ010000264.1 coordinate 4,204, forward strand.
AGTTGCTACGGGTAACTTACTTGAATAGTGCTTCAATGCGACAACGACAGCGTAAAAGACAAAGGCGGTAATAAATTTGTCCACGATATTTGGGATAAATCCTGCAGGGAATGTTGAAAATAATCCTGACAGAACACCGGTTGTCAATGCGAGTAAAAATACATGCGATGCTTTAGGAAATAACAGAATGCCGATAAACATCATCGTAAGCATGAAGTCTGGTTTCATTCCATTTCCAAATCCCGGAATCACCAAGTATAAGGCTGCACCGACACCTACAAGTAGGGACATTAAAACTAAATTTTTCGTATTCATTTTCTCATCTCTCCTCAACTAATCTAGTCTGATTTTTTGGATTCTCCTAATGTGTCCTATGACCATTAGCGAGAAACTTACTAATAATTTTACTTGCTTTATACCTCGAATGCAAGCTTAATTGTTTAATTGTAATTTGATTTTTTCTGCAAACTCACGAACTAAATCTGAAGTAAGTTGTTTTTCTTTCGTCTGCCAAGTAGCTTTAAAACCATCTGTTTGATCGTATCTTGGAATGAAATGAAGATGGAAATGAAAAACACTTTGTCCTGCAGGTGCACCATTGTTATTTAATAAATTCAGTCCTGCTGGATTAAATGAAGCTTTAATCGCTGAAGCAATCTTAGGTGCTACAGAGAATAATTGACTCGCATCTTCTGACGTCAGATCAAATACATTTTCATGATGTTTTTTGGGAATGAGTAAAGTATGTCCTTTTGTTAAAGGAAAAATATCCATAAAGGCCAGTACGTGATCATCTTCATATACTTTGATGCTAGGAATTGAACCATCTACAATTTTGCAAAATAAGCAATCGCTCATCTAGTACACATCCTCTCATGATTGAAGTAAGTTTATCATATATTCCATAAAGGTAGGGAAGTGTAGTGGCAGATTTTTTATCCTACTTTTGGTAATATTAAAATAGAAATGAGGTGCCCGAATGAATGTATTAGATGTAAAAGCTGTAACTGGGGGATACACACGTAAACCTGTTATTCATGATTTGTCTTTTTCAATTGCACCTGGCGAACTTGTTGGGTTGATTGGGTTGAATGGAGCTGGAAAAAGTACGACCATCAAGCATATTATCGGGCTCATGAATCCGAGAACGGGGGATATCCGATTAAACAATGTCACTTTTGAAGAAAATATGGACAAGTATCGATCTGCTTTTTCCTATATTCCTGAAACACCGGTACTATATGACGAATTAACTTTGAAGGAACATCTAGAGTTAACAGCGATGGCTTATGGACTGGACCAAGAAACATTAGCTGCACGATCTGAAGTTTTATTAAAAGAGTTCCGAATGGAAAAACGTTTGAATTGGTTTCCTTCCCATTTTTCTAAGGGGATGCGCCAAAAAGTAATGATTATGTGTGCGTTCTTAGTAAACCCATCTTTATATATTATCGATGAACCTTTTGTTGGTTTAGATCCACTAGGAATTCAATCGTTACTCGACCAAATGAACGAAAAGAAGAAAACAGGTGCTTCTGTTTTAATGTCTACTCATATATTGTCGACTGCTGAACGATACTGTGACAGAATCTTACTTCTTCATAATGGTCGAATACGAGCACAAGGAACCATGAACGATTTGCGTGCTGCATTTAATATGCCAAACGCTACATTAGATGACTTATACATTGCCATGACGAAGGAGCAAGAAGATGAATAGCTTGCAAGACGTTTGGCGCATTCGGTTTTTATATTATGTAAATGAACTTCAAAAGTACTTGAAATATGTTTTTACTGGTCATCTAGCATTTGTCTTTGTTTTTGTAATTGGAGCAGGAGGCTACCAGTATAGTGAATGGTTAAAAACTGCTCCATCTGATTTCCCTGCAGCATGGTTAGTTGCTGGGATTCTTGGATTATTATTGGCTTACAGTCCGCCAACTACATTAATTCGTGAGCCTGATCAAGTATATTTATTGCCACTTGAATCAACACTTATGAGTTATATGAAAAAGGCTCTTACTTGGACGTTTTGGTCACAAATTTTTATTGTCCTCTTGCCATTTATTGTTTCCATACCGTTACTTTCACAAGTTGGAAAAGTTGAGCCAGTGACATTGGGTGCACTCTTTGTCTCGATGCTTCTTATGAAATATTGGAATGTTCGAGTTGAGTTTGCATTTCGATGGGCAAATGCTGGACAGGGGGTATGGGGAGATCGTGGGATTCGAGCACTTATATCAATCCTGTTTTTATTAGCCGTATTTGCAATGGTGCCCTTTTATATGGCGTTGATGTTGTTGCCCATTATTTTTTATTTTTCAGTTTGGGTAAAGCAATTAAAAGGACAACCTTTCCCATATGAACATTTCGTAAAACTAGAGCAAAATCGGATGTTGCGTTTTTATCGATTTGCTAACTATTTTACGGATGTTCCTCATATTAGTGGATCCATTAAAAGAAGAGCTTGGCTCGATTGGGTTTACCGTATGATTTCATATGGTCGATCGAATTCCCAAGAGTATCTTGTCTTCCGAACATTTATTAGAACGGACGATACGTTTTATTTATGGCTGCGGTTGACTGCTCTTGCCGCAATAGGAGCTGTGTTTATTGGCATTCCGATTGTCGTGATGATTTTTATAGGGGCATTAGCATTTGCCAGTGCACTTCAACTAAAACAAGCTTTGTCATCGTCTAATGAATTTCGTATGGATATGCTTTTTCCAATTGGAGAAAAAGCTCGAGGACTTGCAGTTAAGAAAATCGTTCGAATACTTCAATTTGTTCAAGCGGGAATAGTAGCCGTGGCCATCTTGTTAACAGGACCGGAGTTTTCGCTATTATATGCGACTCCAGTAGTGGCAATTGTTATAGGCGAACTGACGCTAAGAATAAGTAAATAAAAAAGGTCACATAATCCTATCGAGTTCGGGTTATGTGACCTTTTTAAAATAAGCTCTTTTAACTATTA
>JBEVEQ010000300.1:0-3075 GCA_040512715.1 Paenisporosarcina sp.
TTGTTCAGATAATCCCATGTTTTCACCGAAGTCTTTTATTAAATCATCTAATTCGGCTTCTTTGGTTGAATAAACAACCGTGCTGACACCCTTTATCGATTTAATATCTTTTTCAATTTGGGCAATCATTGTGTCATCAGCTGTTAATTCAACCAACAGTTTCATTTCAACATCTTTTTCTAAATCATCAGCGACTTTATTTAAGTTCATCATAATCATGACGAACACGCCGACTAACAATAAAGTAACGGTAACGGCACTTGCAGATGCAAAAGTCATCCAGCTATTTCGTCCTAAACTCTTAAAACTCTCACGGACATGGCGCCCAAGTGTTCTAGCTTTCATAACCGTAATCACCTCCGTGTTCATCACGGACGATGAGTCCACCTTCGACAGCAATCACTCGGTGTCGAATTGTATTGACTATTTCTTTATTGTGAGTGGCCATAACGACCGTAGTTCCGCGTCTATTAATCTCTTGAAACAAATTCATAATATCCCATGATGTTTCTGGATCTAAGTTTCCTGTAGGTTCATCTGCAATCATCACTTTTGGAACATTGACGATAGAACGCGCAATGGAAACCCGTTGCTGTTCACCACCTGATAATTCTGTTGGAAACATTCTTGCTTTATGTTTTAAGCCCACTAAATCGAGTACTTCCATCACACGTTTGCGAATAACTTTTGGTGACTCCTCAATTACTTCCAAAGCAAATGCGACATTTTCATACACGTTAAGACGTGGCAATAATTTAAAATCTTGAAACACAACACCAATTTGCCGACGTAAATACGGAACTCGGTTGGACTTTAACTTAGCCATATTGATTCCGTTAATAATAATTTCGCCGCTAGTTGCTCTTTCTTCTCGATACATCATTTTTATGAATGTCGATTTACCAGCTCCACTTGGACCTACAACATACACAAATTCACCTTGTTTAATTTCTACATTAATACCATTTGCAGCAACAATACCGTTCGGGTATTTTTTGTAGACATTCTTCATTGAAATCATAAATTTGTAACCACCTATGTGTTTTTCCTTGCTGTCGAATTTTTCCGACTAGCTCATTATAGCAAGAATTACCACAAATTTTTATTACATTACTATTACAAAATTTGATAATAAAATCTTGATAACACTACACTTCGATACTTTGTGCTTATTTATGACAGAAGGATATAGGCCTACTTTAGACTAAAATTCGTCACAATTTCAAAAATTCCTTCTTTTTATAAAAAAATATTTTTTATTGTCGACTATATAAAATGTGTCATCAAAATAATATTAACATTGCTATATTTTTATCGGCATCGATTTACATTTCTTTAATAAAATAAAAAAACTCTGACAACGAGTTCTCGTCATCAGAGTTTCCACCTTATTGTTTATTCGATAACCATTCTGCTACGACTTCAGCTTCAGCGCCTTCAATAATGTTTGGAGGCATTTGTCCTCTTCCATCATTGATGACATTTAAAATTTCTTCTTCTGTCAAGCGAGACCCCACATCTTTCAATGGAGGAAAATTACCTTGCCCTTCCAAATTACCACCATGACAAGTTGTACAATTTGCTTGGACAATTTTCTCAGCGTCGTGTACTTGCGTCACTTCTCCACCATTTTCATCATTCGTTGGTGTTGCTTCTTCATCATTACCGCCACCGCATGCTGCAAGCATAAGAGCAGATCCGAATAAGACAGCTAATAATTTTTTATTCATCCGGCTACCTCCCATAATCTCATTATTTCTATTACATACCATTTTTAGGCACGTTTGAAACCTTCACCGAGAACTTCGTAAGCATCAGAAACGATGACAAAGGCTGAAGGATCCACTGCTTTAATAACATGCTTTAACTTAGCAAATTCCGTTTGATAAACAACAACTAGTAATATCGGTCGCTCCGCGTCGGTATATCCACCAACAGCAGGAAGTTTCGTCACACCGCGATTAATCTCGGTATAGATAGCATCCCTAATTTCTTCTTGTTTATTCGTAATAATATAAACCATTTTCGATTGGCTAAATCCAAGCTGAATGATATCAATCGTTTTCGTAGTGACAAACAATCCAATTAGTGCATACAACCCTTTTTCAACATCAAACACGAGTGCCGCACTCAATACAATCAATCCATCAATTAACATAACACTCGTTCCAAGCGTTAAGCCCGTATACTTCGCAATAATTTGTGCAGCTAAATCCGTACCTCCAGTTGATGCATTTCCTCGAAATACAATCCCAAGACCGACACCAACTGAAATCCCGCCGAATAAAGCACCAAGCAACGGATTCAACGTTGCTGGTTCCCAATCAGATGTCAAAATGACAATCAACGGCAGTGTTAACGTACCTACAAGTGACCTCGCCCCAAACTGCTTACCTAGGAAAATCACACCTGCAATAAACAATGGAATGTTAAACGCATACTGCACATAACCAGGTTTCCAATCAAACAATCCTTTTAAAATGGTACTAATCCCACTCACGCCACCAGATGCCACTTCATTTGGCAATAAAAACACATTAAATCCAACCGCGATAATTGCCGCTCCAATAATAATATATACATAGGCCAAAACCGTTTCTAATACCGGATGCGGCTCTTTTCGAACCTTACGATTATTCATCTATATCCTTCTCTCTTCAAAGAAAAATTTCCCTCAAGAAGTATAGCATTCACCCATAAAACTGTGAAGTTTAGCACAGTAAAGCAGTAGAGGAAGGTTCTAGGTACACATAAAATTCAGAATTCGTCGATGTAGTAGTAATTGTATTTCTACTTTTGGGGAACGTATAAAAGGTTATATTTTTTATAATCGTCTAAGTATCGATTGATCTCCATTTCAGCTGGACGCTTTCCGCGGGCGGTCAATGAGCCTCCTCTCGTTTCACGCTGCGGGGTCTCATTTGGACACGCTATTCCGCTGGAGTCGCTACCTTCCATTCCAATCAACTACCAATTGGTACTTCACTCTAGTAAAACTATTAGACAGTATTCTCCATTTCGTGGGCTGTATTCAACAATTCGACTGGTCGATTCTCTAATTCATCAGGCGTATTC
>JBEVEQ010000016.1:0-5977 GCA_040512715.1 Paenisporosarcina sp.
TTGCTCCGATCGCCAAGGCGATCATCGCAGAAATTCGTTTTCGCGCTAAGCGCTCATGACGAATTTTGCTTTGAGCACCGAAGTGCTTTCCGCATATTTCGTTGACGTTTTGCTGTTCAGTTTTCAAGGTTCAATTGTTAGCCGCTTGTTTTGGCGACTTATCTAATTTAGCATCGCAGAGTAAGTGAGTCAAGAACTTTTTAAATCTAATTTTCTTTGAAACTCCCTAAGCGACGTTTTCTATTATATATCGTTCTACAACATAAAGTCAACATAAAAATCAGACGTATTTATTTGCGTCTGATTTTTATTATTGTTCTTCATGTAATGAGCCAGCTTTATAGTATCGGTGGTAGATTTTATTGCTCTTCGCATCTATTCGATTAATGTGAATAATTCCTTTTTCAACAAGAAATTCAATAAACACTTCTAAATCAACGGAGTAATTTTTAAGTTCTTCCTGTTCATGAAGTTCTTGTATTGCCCAATGCTCTTTTTGATTCATAACCTCTAGAATATGACGAGAACCGTCAATTGTTCTCGAGTGAATAAAGAATTCACTAGCTAGAAATAAAAGTTCCAATCGTTTATCAATTGGTTCTTCGCTAGATAACAATTCTTCATATAACTTATAAATAGCTGGTTCAATCATTTTCACTTGAGACCATACTGTCACTTCGGGGTGCATTCCATTTTCAAAGACTGCTAGTCGTGCTAAATGATGCAGAGAATCTACAATATGATTATAGGCATCCATATAATTCTTTTGTTCAAAGAAACTTTTTCCTTCTAAATAGCGCCTAATTAACTTGGCAAATTCAATACCCATCTTAATTTTACGTCCATAGAATGGAAAATCTTTTAGTTCAGTTTTTAATTCCTCTAAAAATTCATTGCGATCAAACATCACTCGTCCATAAATTAACCAATCTACTATTTTACGGTTGGTTCCTAATAACAGCCATTTACGCAACTGTTTTTCGGTCACGATGTGCATCGCAGCTTTTTTATCTTCAAAAGTATAATGTTTAGTGTAAACAGGTTGTTCTGAATCCTTAGCAATAATAAGCAATATCGTATCAAAGGTATCCGTTATTTGGCTTACCTTTTCTCTCTTTTCAATTAGAATAACACCTAATGTATTCTGTTGACTTGCTCGCTCTTGATAGATGGGACGTAATATTTGCTCCAACTTTGTTCCCCCTAAATTGTTATGATTATGTATAGATATTTTCGACATTATTTTGTAGAATCCTTCATGCGATTTTAACTTTGAATTATGATATAGTAAACATGATTGAGGAGGAAAGCAACTTGAAACCTTATAAAAATAAAATAAATCGAATTCGTTCGTTTGCGTTATCTCTTATTTTCATCGGATTTGTCATTATGTATATCGGTATTTTCTTCAGAGAAAATCAAATCGTCATGACAATATTTATGTTTATCGGATTACTAGCTATTCTTGGAAGCACTGGCGTATATGCTTGGATTGGTTTACTCTCAACAAAAGCTATCCAAGTTGTTTGTCCAAATTGCGGAAAACACACGAAAGTTCTTGGACGAGTAGATATGTGCATGTACTGTCGTGAACCTTTAACATTGGATCCAACTTTAGAAGGTCAAGAATTTGATGTTAATTTAAATCGAAAAAAATGATAGAAGATAAAACAGCTTGCACTGAAAATGGTGCAAGCTGTTTTATTTTATGTGCTTGATTATGGAGAGTTAATAAAATAGTTGATCAAAAAAATCATCAATTCACATGGAATTGATGATTTTTTTGGTTAAATTAAACGAGAGATACATTTCCTGTTCTTTATTGAACTTTTGTAGCTTGAGTCATGCAATTTGGACAAGTACCATATATCTCCATGCGGTGATTGTTCACTTTAAATCCCGTTACATGTGAAGCTAAATGTTCAACTTCATCTAAACCAGGATAATGAAAATCGACTATTTTTCCACATGCGTCGCAAATGATATGGTAATGATCATTCGTCACAAAATCGAATCGGCTTGAAGAATCGCCGTAGGTCAATTCTTTAACAAGACCTACTTCGCGGAATACACGTAGGTTGTTATATACGGTTGCTACACTCATATTTGGAAATTTATTTTCTAATGCTCTATATATATCGTCTGCTGTTGGATGAATCATGGATTGAATGAGAAATTCTAATATCGCATGACGCTGTGGTGTAATTCGAACTCCTGTAGACTTCAAAGTATCCAACGCGTCGCGTAAATGCACTTCAGTCATCGCCATGCACCTCACTTCATAAGGATTCTTATTTTATAATCGTTATAATCAGTATAAGGAACAGGCTATGAAGATGTCAATTAAATACGCATTTCAGTAGTTTATTCTTCTGCGTGAAGTCCTTTTTCTTTTTGACCAAGTCGCAGATTGATAAATCGCGCAGCAACAAATAAGAAATCAGACAATCGATTTAAATATGCTAATACTTCTGGAGATACTTCTTCTCCTACCTCAACGGCTGAGCGTTCAGCTCTACGAACAGTCGTCCGCGCAACATGCAGGGCAGCACCAGTCGGGTGACCACCTGGTAAAATAAAGTTTGTTAGGCCAGGCAACACTGCATCCCATGCATCAATCCAGCCTTCTAGTTTTTCAATTTCTGAAGGCTCTAGTTTCCACTTAACTTCTTTCCCTTTTGGTGTCGCTAATTCCGCTCCAACATGGAATAAAGTGGTTTGAATTTGATGAAATGCTTGTTGAAATTCTTCCTTTTCTTCAAAGAATTCATTTTGAACATAGCTAAGTGCTAATCCAATCATTGAATTTGCTTCGTCACATGTACCATAAGCTTCTACTAAAGGACTGTTTTTAGATACTCTTGTTCCATAAATTAATGAAGTTGTCCCTTTGTCTCCGGTTTTCGTATAAATTTTCATCCTAATACCCCTTTTCTGTGTCGATTACATTCTGAAAATCAGTTGTTTCATTTATCCATTCAGAAAGATTGTGTTTGAAAATCTCTAAAGCTCTTGGGACATATTCAGAGGAATGACTAGACACATGAGGCGATACAATTACATGGTCCATTGACCAAAACGGATGAACTTCTGTTAAAGGTTCTGTTTCATAAACATCGAGTACAGCATATTCAATTTGTCGTTCAGACATTGCCTGAATCAGTTCTTCTTCTTTTATTACATCACCACGACCGAAATTCATAAAAATTGCCGTTTCCTTCATTTGCACAAAATGCTGATAATTGAGTAGACCTCTAGTTTCCACCGTACTTGGCAACACGGAAATAATCAAATCTGCTAAAGGAAGCTTTTCCATTAGTTGATTAAAAGAAATCATTTCATTCATATTAGTTGAAGCTTTTCCTGAACGAGTGCAACCAATGGTATGAACGCCAAACGATTGCAATAAACGTCCTATTTCTCCACCAATTGCTCCAGGACCAATGATAATTGCAGTTGAGCCTCGAAGTTCTGTGGATCCAGACTTACGGCTCCATGAGTTTTGATTGTAAATCCATGGTAATGAGCGCTTTAAAGCTAAAATATGAGCCATCACTGATTCTGCCATTGGGGTTTTGTGAATACCTCTAACATTCGTAAGAAAAATTCCTCGTTCCCCTATTTCTTTTAATGGCATTTTTTCTAATCCAGCTGATGCGACCATCAACCATTTTAGCGAACTTGCTTTATTCAAAGTGTCAATGGTGATGTCTTCACCATAGGTCACAATAATTTCAGCATTCTTCAGAGATTCTTCATCTTTTATTGTTGAAAAAACGAAGTTAATATTCGAAAATTCATTTTGAAGATCTTCTATTAAATAATCTTTCACTGGGAATGAAAACAATACATTCATCGGTTAACCCTCAATAATTCCACGTAGTGTTTGTAGCGCTTCCTCTACATGGCCTTTCACTTTAACTTTTCGCCACTCTTTTATTACTGTACCCGTAGGATCAATTAGGAATGTCGAGCGCTCTACTCCCATATATTCTTTTCCGAACATTTTCTTTAGCACCCATACACCATAGGCTTCAGAAACTTTACGCTGATCATCGATTAACAGCGAAAATGGCAAACCGTGTTTTTCAATAAATTTCGTATGTGCCTTCTCACCATCTGGACTTACCCCTAAAATAACCGCGTTTAAATTCTCAAAAGATTCGTGAGCATCTCTGAAATCGCAGGCTTCTGTAGTGCAACCAGGTGTAGCGTCTTTCGGATAAAAATATAAAAGGATGTATTTCTTTCCTGCAAAATCCCTCAATGAAATATCTTGTCCACTTTCATTTTTCAATGTGAAATCAGGTGCTTGTAATCCTTCGAGTGTTGACATGGTTATCCCTCCACACATCTATTTGTTTAATCGTACCTAAGAATGGACTGACTTTCAATTTCTTTGGCGTTCTAAAGCTTTTTTGTCTAGAATAAAGGATGTAAGAAATAGAACGGAGGATATATACACATGGATAACACTCAATCAGAACGGTTACATGAAGAAGCGTTACAACATATTGTTGGAGGCGTGAACAGCCCTTCAAGATCATACAAAGCAGTTGGCGGTGGTGCTCCAACGGTGATGGAACGAGCTAAAGGAGCATATTTTTGGGATGTTGATGGTAATAAATACATCGATTATTTAGCAGCTTACGGACCGATTATTACGGGGCATGCACATCCACATATTACAAAAGCTATTACGAAAGCAGCAGAAACTGGTGTTTTATTTGGAACACCTACACCACACGAGTTAACTTTTGCAAAAATGTTAAAAGAAGCGATGCCAGGAATGGATAAAGTTCGCTTTGTCAATTCAGGGACAGAAGCAGTAATGACAACCATTCGTGTATCTCGAGCATATACAGGACGTACAAAAATCATGAAGTTCGCAGGTTGCTATCACGGGCATTCGGATTTAGTTTTAGTCGCTGCCGGTTCAGGACCTGCAACATTAGGTACACCAGATTCAGCTGGCGTTCCTCAATCCATTGCCAAAGAAGTCATCACGATTCCCTTCAATGATCCTCAAGCTTATAAGGAAGCCATGGATAAATGGGGAGAAGAAATTGCCTGCATTTTAGTTGAACCTATTGTAGGAAACTTTGGGATTGTTGAACCAATTGAAGGCTTCCTTCCACTTGTGCATGAAATTGCTAAAGAAAAAGGAGCTTTAATAGTCTACGATGAAGTCATTACCGCTTTCCGATTCCATTACGGCGGAGCTCAAGATTTATTAGGATTAACTCCCGATTTAACGGCACTAGGTAAAATCATTGGTGGCGGATTACCTATTGGAGCGTATGGTGGTAAAAAAGAAATTATGGAACAGGTAGCACCTTTAGGACCTGCTTATCAAGCGGGAACAATGGCAGGAAATCCAGCGTCTATATTAGCAGGAATTGCTTGTTTGGAAGTTTTAAAAGAAGATGGTGTCTATGAAGAAATGGACCGTTTAGGCGCTATTTTAGAAGAAGGGATTTTATTAGCAGCTGCAAAACACAATATTACGATTACCATTAATCGTTTAAAAGGGGCGTTAACCATATACTTCACAGATGTGAAAGTAGAAAACTATGACCAAGCGGAAGCATCAGATGGTGAGATATTCGGTCGTTTCTTTAAATTAATGTTAGCACAAGGAATCAATTTAGCCCCTTCAAAATATGAAGCCTGGTTTTTAACTACAGCGCACACTGAGGAAGATGTTCGAGTGTCTCTTGAAGCAGTCGATGTAGCGTTCTCTCAGCTATCAAAATGATAGTTGACCTTCCTCCTTTCTTGATGTAAAGTTGCCAAAAGCTTAATTAAGAAAAGCGTAAAACTATAGTTTAGTTCGATACCGGCAATGGAAAACCGATGCAGGCTGAAAACTCGCATCGTGTTGCTCCTGCGTATACTCGTCACAAAATGACGAGCTTGGAAACTTCGTAACGCTTTGAGTCGCGTCCTATAAGCCTCTTAGTAGTTGAACTAGACA
>JBEVEQ010000021.1:0-3066 GCA_040512715.1 Paenisporosarcina sp.
TTAGGGATTGATCAGTATCATTCTTTTAGTGTGGCATCTCCTTTTGATTATGAAGAAGTCATGAAAATTGAGGGTCATACGGTGGAATCTCATGAAAAACAGGCGAAAGTGATCGAAATTTTAAATACTTCAATTGAACCAACCTTGTTATTGTTTAAAACAAAACGCGATATGCATAAGTTTGAACAATCACTTACGGTTGATGATAGAGTTAGAATGGTCTTTGAAGGTGAACGTGAGTTATCTTCAATCGTCCGAGATTTCCAAGCAGGTAGAATATCTGTTCTTTGCTCATATCATTTATGGGAAGGTTTAGATTTACCAGGGCAATCATTAACAAGAGTAATCTTGTATGATTTACCTTTCCCTCCAAGTGATCCTTTGTTTGATGCGAAGAGAGATTTCTCGAATGATCCTTTTGAAGAAGTCGATTTGCCATTTATGTTGCTGCGTCTTCAACAAGGTATTGGTCGTCTTATTCGAACATCGGCTGACCATGGCGTCATTCACTTACTTTTAACAGAAGAAGAGAAAATGGTTCGTGACCGTTTTACTGACATATTACCAGTTGAAGTTGACTGGAAATAAAAATAAAAAACGAAAATCTACTGAGTACGTCAATAAAATGACTTACTCAGTAGATTTTTTTGTTTTCTTTACCAAACAATTCTGACTTTATGTTAAAGTTTAACTATACATATAAAAATGGGGGAAATAAGATATGAGTACAAGTGTAGAGTTTTTAGAGTACATGAAAAAAATACAATCTTACTCAGAAGCAATCGGCTTAATGTATTGGGATTTACGTACGGGAGCTCCTAAAAAGGGAACTGATCAGCGTTCACAAGTAATTGGAACATTATCTTCTGAAGTGTTTAATATGCGGACATCTCCTGAATTAGAAAAGATGTTAAACGAATTGGAACGAGACTTCGAATCATTAGATGAAATCACCAAAAAATCATATGAAGAAGCAAAAAAAGAATTCGATATGAGTAAAAAGATTCCACCTCAAGAATATAAAGAATATGTCATTTTAACCTCTAAAGGTGAAACAGTTTGGGAAGAAGCAAAGGGAAAAAATGATTTTGATATGTTTCTTCCTTATTTAAAAGACATCGTAGAAACCAATAAAAGATTCGTTGAATATTGGGGCGTTAAAAACGATAATCCGTACAACACATTGTTAGACCTATATGAACCAGGTATGACAACAGAAGTGTTGGACGAGGTATTTGGTGAATTACGTAGCAAGATTGTGCCGTTAGTGAAAAAGATTTCGGAATCAACCAATCAACCATCAACGGATTGTCTATTTAAGCATTTTCCAAAAGAGAAGCAAAAGCAATTTAGCTTAGATATTTTGAAACAACTTGGATACGATTTTAATGCGGGTCGTTTAGATGAGACCGTTCATCCATTCGCTACGGGGCTTAACCGTGGAGACGTGCGGATCACAACAAAATACGATGAAAAAGATTTCCGTTCAGCTGTATTTGGCACGATCCATGAATGTGGTCATGCTTTATATGAACAAAATATTTCTGCAGATATCGATGGCTTGCCAATATGTACGGGAACATCAATGGGTATTCATGAATCTCAATCTTTGTTCTATGAAAACTTTGTCGGACGTAACGAAAACTTTTGGCAATATAATTATGAAACCTTACAATCTTATGCACCAGAACAATTCGGAAACGTGTCACCGGAAGATTTCTTAAGAGCCATCAACGTTGCGAAACCTTCCCTAATTCGCATTGAAGCAGATGAGTTAACGTACGCGCTGCATATCATGATTCGTTATGAAATAGAAAAAGGTTTATTTAATGGTGATATGAAAGTGGAAGACCTACCACAAATTTGGAACGATAAATATGAAGAGTATCTTGGTGTTCGTCCAAGCACAAATGCAGAAGGGGTTCTACAAGATGTTCACTGGTCAGGTGGATCATTCGGTTATTTCCCATCGTATGCACTAGGCTTCCTGTACGCAGCTCAATTAAAAGCAGCAATGCTTAAAGACATTCCAAACTTTGATGAGCTTTGTGCTACGGGAGAATTAGAATCCGTTAAAAACTGGTTAACAGATAAAGTTCACCGTCACGGCGCTATGAAGAAACCGTTGGAGATTCTACAAGAAGCAACAGGAGAAGGGCTAAATGCTTCGTATTTAGTTGCTTATTTAGAAGAGAAATACACGCGGATTTATCAGTTGGATAAATAATTTAACTATGAATCACACAGGTTTCCGGTCGCTTATGGGCGTAAACCAGGGCGCCATAACCTAAAGAACAAATGAACCGAGCGAGGCCAAGGCCACCGCTCGGTTTTTCATTTAGGCAATCCTGCGGCAGGTTTGCAGCCCACGCGCCCTGCAATCTGCAGAATCAAAATTCATTTATGTTTGGGTTAATAAGGAATAGAGTTCTACTAAAGTAGTGGAAAGCTGCCGAAGATACAATTTCGGCAGCTAGGCGGTTCTTACTTGTAACTTTTCACCAAGAGGAATGTCTACAATTTAAACCACGTGGGAAATATAATACTTGAATGAATAATGAATACAGTTAATTAATAATGTTAAACAATAAATTAATATTATTAATTATATTTTGTAAAAAATTAATTTTATAATTGTATTTATTAATTATTAGTTATATAATCGAATTAACTAAAAGGAAGGAATTTGATTATGTCTTATAAATTAATCACAAGTTGTCCTGTCTGTAGTAATACATTGAAAATTACAAAGTTGCAGTGCTCTCATTGTCACACTACGATTGAAAATGAATTCGAATTATCTAAACTGGCATCCTTATCAAAGGATCAGCTTCATTTTGTGGAAGTATTTTTAACATGCAGAGGGAATATCAAAGAAGTGGAAAAGGAACTGGGGATTTCATATCCAACGGTTCGAGGCAAGCTAACAGACATCATTTCATCCCTTGGATATGTGCAGAAGAAGAAAAATGAAGTAGACGAGAAAAAAGTTGTCACTATGTTGGAAAATGGCGAAATCACACCAGAAGAAGCCATTAAGTTATTAAAAGAGGAATAGGGAGGGAA
>JBEVEQ010000046.1:0-3580 GCA_040512715.1 Paenisporosarcina sp.
ACACAGCATGGGCTCATTTATTGGAAGACGATATATTCAAAAGTATGGTCAGTCAATTTCTAAAATTGTTCTCTCAGGAACCCGTGGGCCTTTAAATCCACTAGACAAAGCAGGAAAATGGGTGGCAAAAGGGTTTGCGAAAGTTAAAGGGAAAATGACTGAAAATCAATTATTAAATAACCTATCCTTTGGGAAATTTAATACGTACGTAACGAATCCGGAAACAGATTTTGATTGGTTAAGTACAGATTCGGAGCAAGTGAAAAAGTATGTGGAAGATCCTCTTTGCGGGTTTGTCGCTAGCAATCAATTTTTTGTGGATTTGCTAGATGGCTTAACCATTATTCATGACTCAAATGAAATTGCAGATGTTCCGAAGGAGTTACCAATCCTGCTAATTTCAGGCGCTATGGACCCTGTAGGAGATTTGGGAAAAGGCTTGTGGTCAGTTGCAGAGCAGTTTAAGAAGCAAGGTGTATTAGATGTAACCGTTGTTATTTTAGAAGGAAAAAGGCATGAAATTCTGAATGAACAAAACCATATGGATGTATATCAAAAAGTATTAAAGTGGATGGAGAAAACATGAATTTAGTATATGATGTCCTAGCTATTGTAGGACCAACCGCATCAGGGAAAACAGCTTTGTCAATCCAACTAGCTAAAGACCTCAATGGAGAAATTATTAATGGGGATTCTATGCAAGTGTACAGAGGGCTTGATATTGGAACTGCCAAAATTAAAAAACATGAGATGGAGGGCATTCCCCACCACTTAATTGATATTAAAGAACCAATCGAATCATTTTCGGTAGCTGAATTTCAACAATTGGTTAGGTTAAAAATAAAAGAAATTCAAGAACGAGGAAAACTCCCGATAATTGTTGGGGGAACAGGCTTATATATACAAGCTGTCCTGTATGATTATCAGTTTACAGAAGACCGTGTGAATGAAGAAGTGAGACAAGAATATTACGATGAACTTGAAAAGCAGGGTGCTCAATTTATGCACAATCGATTGAAAGAAGTTGATCCTGAAACAGCTAATAATATTCATCCTAATAATTCAAGACGGGTTATCCGTGCACTTGAAATCGCCGAACATTCACCTGTACAAAAATCTGACCCATCTCAGAATCAAGGAAATACAGCCATTTACAAGCATTTAATCATCGGCTTAGACATCGATCGTGATATTCTTTATGAACGCATCAATCTTCGAGTTGATCGTATGTTAGAAGAGGGATTATTACTTGAAGTCAAGACACTCTGGAATAACGGAGTTCGCAATGTTCAATCTGTACAAGCAATAGGATATAAAGAATTGTATCTATATTTCGAAGGTGAAATTAGTTATGATGAAGCAATTATTCAATTAAAACAAAATTCAAGAAGATATGCAAAAAGACAATTCACTTATTTCCGCAACAAAATGATCATTCACTGGATTAATCCACTCCAAGGGGTAGATCAATTAATTACAGAAATTCATAAATTGATGCAGGAATCTACTCGTTAAAAGCGAATACTTAATATATTGACAAAATAACCAGCGGGCCGGTTGTTCAAACAGGAGGAATTTGTAGATGAAACCAATCAATATTCAAGATACATTTTTAAATCAATTACGAAAGAATAATATTTTTGTCACTGTTTTCTTATTAAATGGATTTCAATTAAAAGGATCAATCAAATCCTATGATAATTTTACAGTGTTAATGGAATCTGATGGAAAACAACAATTAATTTACAAACATGCGATTTCTACATTTGTTCCTGCAAAACCGGTTTCTATAACGACTGAAGAACAATAATCGAATTCATTAATGGTATACTACAATAGTTACCATGTATGTAGCATGAGCAAGACTTATATTTTTGGAGGTTTTAGTGTTGAAAACAATTTCACCAAATGAATTACAGTCAAAAATTGAATCAGGTGAGCATTTAAATTTAATCGATGTCAGAGAGTCGGAAGAAGTAGCAGCTGGAAAGATTCCGGGTGCAGAACATATTCCTTTAGGATTATTAGAATCTAAACACAAAGACTTAGATAAATCGAAAGAATACATTATGATTTGTCGTTCAGGTAATCGTAGTGGTCAAGCATGCCAGTTCCTCGAAGATCAAGGATATAATGTGACAAACATGTCAGGCGGCATGTTAGAGTGGCAAGGGGAAGTCGAATTTTAAAAAAGCAGTGTAACTCTTTAATGAGTTACACTGCTTTTTCTGTTTCACGAATCGAACGAAAAGGTAATCGCCATTTATATAGATAGGAAACAACGCGTAAAGTAGTTGTCAGTACAAATAATATATACAAAGAGATGTCTTCTTTTGCAATGCCGAGACCAATCACAAGACCTGTAATAACCGCCCAAACTGCATATACCTCATTCCGCAAAACGAGTGGTTTTCGTTTGGCTAACACGTCACGTAAAATTCCTCCACCAGACCCAGTTAACACTGCAGCAACGACTGTCGCACTTATAGGCAGACCAAGTTGAACCGCGAAAAGAGCTCCTTGAATAGCGAAAGCAGAAAGTCCGATCGCATCAAAGAAATTCCCCCAACGATTCCAATGTTTCAATAAATTATTTGGAAATAAAAATACAGCAGTAATAGCAAATAACGCAATTTGAAACATCATTTCTTGTTCCCATAATGCTGAAACAGGTACTCCTATTAATAAATTCCGAATCGCTCCACCACCAAAAGCAGTTACAATTCCGAGTAAATAGACGCCGAATAAATCGTATTCTTCTTCCATTGCAACAATTGCACCAGATACAGCAAATGCAATCGTGCCGATAATACTAAATACATCCCATGCCATATTACATTCCTCCATCAAACATCAGACCGGATTAAATTGTATCAGATTTTAAAACAAAAACAAGCTGTTTTAATTAACGTATTCAACATTCGCACAGAGGCAACGAAAAAAAGGTTGAAGATACCTAAACTGTTTTTATTTTCAGTTGCGAAAACTGCTCACTAACACCTAAAAAGAGATATATTCATTAAGAATAAAACCTTCTAGACAGAGCAAATTAGACTCTAGGAGGTGAACATTCATGAGTAAAAACAACAAAAAGACATTGAATGAAAGAACGCATGACAGTTTGGGAATCTACAAAAGCCCCAACAATCCCAACGAAGAATTTGCTTCAGACTTTAATTCTAAACCTAAACAAAAAAACATTGTTAACAACCTAAGCTTTAATCAACAATCCAACAAAAATAAATAATTCCACATGGAAGGTGAGAACTATATGGACTCACCTTTCTCATTTTAAATAATTGCTATGTTAAATATTACTGATGATATGTCGCAAAACAGCTGCGCTTTCCTAAGGCGATCGCCGAGCCTCCTCAGGCTAACAGGATGTTGGTCACGAAGGCGTTGCGCTCGCGATGTGGTGATCTTAGCCTTCGTTCCTCTGTTCTCAATGCAGGGGTCTCGACTGTCTGGCTTTCCCACAGGAGTCTACGCTTTTTTGCTCCATATCACTGAATGGTAAAAAACAATAACGAAATATAACATAACCTTAAAAAGGATGTCCATACATAGAACGTGAACT
>JBEVEQ010000049.1:0-6231 GCA_040512715.1 Paenisporosarcina sp.
ATCGTAGGTGAAGAACCAGCGTTTGATTACTTGAGTAGAGCTATTCAAAAAGGTTGTCACGTAATCACTGCGAATAAAGTCATGTTCTCGAAGTATGGTTTGCAGTTAGAAGAACAGGCAAAAGTGAAAGGTGTACATGTAGGATATGAGGCAACTACTGCAGCTGGTGTTCCGATTATTAAAACCTTGAAAAATCTTCTTCAAGTGAACCAAGTGCATAAGATTCAAGGGATCTTAAATGGAACGTCAAATTACATGTTAACCCAAATGCGTATTCAACAGTGCCCCTTTTTAGATGCGTTGCAGGAAGCGCAGTTATTAGGATACGCAGAAGCTGATCCCTATAATGATATTTCTGGTCAAGATGCTTTCAAAAAGTTGATGATATTGAGTACTCTCGCTTTTGGAAAACAGCCAGAATGGAACGATGTCGAGGTTGAAGGAATAAATAATATTACACTTGAAGAGGTACAAAAAGCTTCGGGAAAAGGTATGCGTTTTAAACATGTAGCCGAAATTAGTCAAGAAGCTGATGGGGCTATGCATGCATATGTTGGGTTAAAATTGGTAGGTCAAGAGCACCCTCTATATGCGATTGAAGGTGTAGATAATGCCATTAGCATTGATACAAATTACATCGGGACTTTAACTTTGTCGGGTCCAGGAGCGGGCAAATTTCCTACTGCTAGTGTAATGGTTGAAGATTACGCAGATATTATAAGAAAACACACTGAATTTCTAGTGACTATATAAAAAAATCAAACCGCTATATGGACTCCTGGATTGGAGATTACATTGCGGTTTTTGCTATTCATAAAATTAAAGTTTAGTAGAAAAGAAATACATTCAAAATACCTAAAGTAAAGTATCTTGAATTCATTATTATTGGAAATTGGTGGAACATAAACTCGACCATGCAGATTTAGTCCATTCAACAACATGGGAAAATAAACTATTGTTAATTCCGGTTGTTGAAAGGTTTAAACCAATCAGTCTTCATCCTTCACGTCTATATCCTCAGGAATTGGCGTGTTTCTCCATTCATCAATTTGTCTTTTCATGTCTTCCACTTGTTCCAGGTGTCTTTCAAATTGTGCTTGATTAATTAAAAATTGTTCGCCATCATGTACGGCTTTAATACGGCCTTCTAACACATAATCCCTTACTTGGTGTTCTGGCATCGATAAAAAGACTGCTGTTTCTTCTATTGTTAAATACATATACGTTTCACTCCTCTTACATTTAGTATAGATGACGAAATTCTGTATCTCAATAAGTACAATATATGGTAAAGTACAGTCAATAACATCTTGAGGTGACTTCATGAAAACAATCATTCCGTATTTGCTTGTCCTTTTAGCCGCCATATTGTGGGGTACGACTGGAACTGCACAAACGTTTCTCCCACAAACCGCTCAACCTCTTACAATTGGAGCTTCGCGCTTAGCAATCGGTGGATTTTCATTACTATTCATCATGCTAGTATTGAAAAAAATCAATTTCGCGACATGGCCTTGGAAGCTGACAATTATCGCAGCGATTTGCATGGCTTTATTTCAACCCTTATTTTTCACTTCAGTTCGAGTAACTGGAATTGCAATTGGAACAGTAGTTGCGATTGGAAGTGCACCAATTTTTTCAGGTTTGATCGAATGGCTCTTTTTAAAAATGAAACCCTCGCGAGCATGGGTTATGGCAACAACGCTATCCGTAATCGGATGTAGTCTCTTATTTTTGAATAAAGATTCGCTTACAGTGAACCCAGTAGGGGTGATATTATCCTTAATCGCTGGATTTGTATTTGCTATTTATACAATTGTAAGTAAATCTTTATTGGCAAAGGTCGAAGCCATTCCAGCAGTTGCAATGACCTTTTCAATCAGTGCGCTCATGTTAATGCCGTTTTTATTTATATTCGATAGTTCATGGGTTACAGAATCTAAGAATATATGGACCATTTTATATTTAGGATTTATGACCACAAGTGTCGCGTACATATTGTATTTGCTCGGATTAAAAAAAGTGCCTTCATCCTCGGCTGTGACATTGAGCTTAGGAGAGCCATTAACAGCTGCAGTATTAAGTGTCATTATCGTAGGAGAAGTGCTTAGTCCAGTTTCATGGTTAGGCGTCTTACTTTTATTAGGGGGCATTATCGTCCTCACATTTAGTGGAAGAAAACGGGCAAAACGAATTGAATAATGCTCAAGCGTCTCTATCTTTAGAGACGTTTTTTGTTGAGTTGCACCCATTTGACCAAGAATTACTACCAAGCATCCAAAGTTACCATTAAACGAGTATGGTTTCTACATATCACTTAAAGCAGCAACTAAGTTTCTAAGAAACAATCAAACTATCTTAAGAATTTCTTCAGATTTATCATACATATTTGTTAAGAATTGTCGGCTACAATTAATTACATGGGAAGAAGAGATGAGGTGCAACGGATGACACAATTTACAGTACTAGTTACAGATGACGATCAAGATATTCGCGACGGAATTGAAATTTATTTGAAAAATGAAGGATATCAAGTCTTAAAAGCTTCAGATGGATTAGAGGCTATTGCTTTATTGGAAAAAAATGAGGTTCATTTAATTTTACTGGATATTATGATGCCGAATATGGATGGTATTCAAGCGACGTTTAAAATTCGCTCTGAACGAAACATTCCGATTATCATGCTGAGTGCCAAGGCTGAGGATTCGGATAAAATTCATGGACTTTCAGTTGGTGCAGATGATTATGTAACGAAACCATTTCATCCAATGGAATTGATTGCCCGAGTGAAATCACAATTAAGACGCTATGTTCACTTAGGTACGTTTCAAGACAAAAAATCGTCCATCATGATTAATGGCCTAGCACTGGATATAGAAACGCGGGAATTGACTCTAGATGGAGAACAGGTGAAATTAACCCCGATTGAATTTAAAATAACCGAATTATTAATGACAAATGCAGGCCGGGTTTTTTCAATTAGTGACATCTATGAACGTGTTTGGAATGAGCCTGCTTTTAATGCTGAAAATATTGTAGCGGTTCATATACGTAAAATCCGAGAAAAAATCGAAACGGATCCGAAAAATCCGAGATACTTAAAGGTGGTGTGGGGCGTTGGCTACAAAATCGAAAAGTAAAGCTTCTCATTGGTTGTCAATCGTCGCACTAACGATCGGAATGCTCAGCTTAATGTATTGTTACTCTTTTATTCAACAATTAGTCGAGCAAGGATTTTTTCATTCCAATCGGACTGTTGTGCAATTGACACGGATATTTAAGGGGGGAGTGTAACAAATGAAGAAAAATAAATGGACATTCTTAATTCTATTAAGTTTCACAATATTTGCGTTCCTAACCATCCCTTTGGCAGCAAAGTATATTGGAACAAGTTATTTTGACACGGCCGATTTTAAATGGAATGTGGAGCAAAAAATCGAAGCATTTGGACCTGTCTTCTTAAATCCATTAGATGTTGAAGAGGCAATCGAAGAGCTTACCGTAAATTCATCTGAGGTTGAACAGTACCGAAATTACTTTGGTTCTCAAGTTGATCAAATTCGTAATATACAGGATCAATACCAACAATCGATTGATGAAGCAGAAATGAATGGCATTGAAGTTTTAAGTGACGAACTAAAAATAGAGAGAGATGCAAAAATTAAAGAAATTCGTGCAAACTTCGAAAATGATGAAACGGTAATAGAAAAAATATTAACTGCCAAAAAAGAAGTGCTTCAAAATTACGAAAAGAAAGTGTCCAAAGCAGTGACGAAAACGGAGGTTATTCGTACTCCATTTGCATATGACCTTGTTAATTTAGAAACCAATGAACGATTTACATATGGAGACATAAAAGAGCCTGCTATTTTCAAGAAATCTTATGGAGAACAAGGAAATAATCTATTGGTTTCATCCATCAGTTCAGAATATTCATCTTTCAACAATGACGAGTTGGATGTCCTATCTTTATATGATATTAATGAAGTAATAGGATATCACCCAGCTGAATTTAAAGGGACTATCACAATGTTGAAAAGTGCTATGCCGAATGAATATCAATATCAGGAAACCATTTTTAATAGGAGTAAATGGATTTTCATTACCATATGGGTTGTAGGTTTTATCACAGCTATTTTATCGTTATTGTTATATAAAACAAGAAAAAATGAAGTACTAAAATTTTCTACTCCAAAATTCCTCAAAAAAGTGAGCATAGAGATACGATTAGTAGGTATCTTAGTTGCTTTATTTGGAATTCCTATCATATATGATACCTTAGTAAATTATCTAGAAAGTCCACATGGTTTGTATTTTGATTATGTTATGGATACGGTCATTCTTTTCTTGATTTTAATGACTGTAATAACAGCGGCTTTGGTTCAAACCTTATGGTTGATAAAAGATGTTAAGAACGATGGGTATCAAAAGTACTGGGATGATAGTTTGATAAAGAAAATGAAGCTAACGATGAAGGATATATTCTTAAAAAGATCATTGGGAATACAAATCCTCCTTTTAGCCATAATTATTTTTTTAGCGGGTGTTGGTCTTGCTGGAGTCATTTTAGCACCTTGGCTCATACTGATTTATACTCTACTTTTTGTTTTAGTGGTTCTACCCGTTCTCTATCTTTTATTCAAACGAGTAGCTGATTATAATAAACTCGCAATCGCCACTGAACAAATGTCTAAAGGGCAATTAATCAATGATGTAAGCATTCGTGGAAGGTCGGTTTTTGCTGAACATGCTACTCACTTAAATAAACTTCGTGAAGGCGTACGTGAGTCACAATCCGAACAAGCGAAAAGTGAACGATTGAAAACAGAGTTGATTACGAATGTTAGTCATGATTTGAGAACACCATTAACATCGATTATTACGTACACGGATTTACTGAAAAATCCTGATATTACTTTAGAAGAACGGCTATCCTATGTAGGAATATTAGATAGGAAATCACAAAGATTGAAAACATTAATTGAAGATTTATTTGAAGTTTCGAAAATGGCGAGTGGAAATATGGAACTTGTTAAGCAACGAGTCGATTTAATGCAATTGATGCAGCAAGCATTAGCTGAACATGAAGAAGATATTCAATCAGCAGGGTTAGATTTCCGAATCGCGAAACCTGAAGGTGCTATTTATGCATTAGTCGATGGACAAAAATGGTGGAGAGTATTGGATAACTTAATTGTTAACGCAATTAAATATACACTTCCAGGAACTCGTGTGTACGTCACATTAAAAGAAGTTGAGGGATGTGCCCACTTTATCGTTAAAAACATAACAAAATATGAGCTTGGTGAAAATGTGGATGAGTTGTTTGAACGATTTAAGCGTGCCGATACTTCTCGCCATACAGAAGGTTCTGGATTAGGATTAGCTATTTCTCAATCCATTGTGGATTTACATGGCGGAACAATGAAAATCGAAGTGGACGGAGATTTGTTCAAAGTTACTGTTTCCATACACACCATTTAAAAAAACGTGAAGGACGATCAAATTGTAAATCAATTTGATCGTCCATTTATTTTGTTTTAGAGCAAAAAACTCACTAGAAATGGAATTATTTTAAGCTAATGACTCATCCTTTATATAAGGAGATGAAATCAAATATGCGAAAACAAGTTATTTTACTAGGAATAGCTCTATTAGCGGTGATTATTATTGGAATTAATTCAGCATACACACAGTTTTCAACTTTTGCTCAAGAACAACACGAAACAACACCATCATACGCCAAGTGGGGATTGCTTGCTATGAAAGAGACAAAATCAAAATATCCCAATGCCGATATAATTGACTACCTGCATGAAGGCAAAGAAATCAAAGGAGATTCAACAATTGAAAAGTTTAAGCTGTGGTTAAAAGAAGATGATAATGAGTTCGGTGTTTTTGTAAGGATAGAATACACTACCGAAACAGAAAAAGTAGTTGGAATTAAATTTGAAGAAACTTCTAGATAGACCTTAACTGATAAATACGGATTGCGGTAAAAATTAATAGTAGTCTTCGGACAATCGGAAACATCGTTCTCGCTAAGTGTTTGTAATCGTAGCTAACATTTAGAAGAAGGGAATTTTTTATTTTCAGGGAATCATCACCATTTACTATGAATCTAAAACTTAAATTCGTGCAAAACCTCTGCTCCTGCATCGCTTCGTTAGCTTCGTCGCAAAGAAAAGGCTCAAACCACTTTTGAGCCTTTTCTTTCCTGCGGGATAGCGA
>JBEVEQ010000059.1:0-6474 GCA_040512715.1 Paenisporosarcina sp.
AAATAAATATTATTGCATTCACATTTTCAGCGATTTCAGTTGATTGTAATGAAGGCGGCGACTCCGGCGGAATCAGCGAAAACTGAAGACCCTGGACTGAGCGTTGCGAGGGAAGCGGCTGAAGTCGTGCCCGCGGAAAGCGTCCGCCACAATGGAAATCAACGTTTTTTATTTGTCTACAGTCGGTGAGACTTGTCCAGTGACAAGTCTTTTTTCTTCGCCTATTTTTTGATGTCGAGATAGTTCGTTACTTTTGTGTGCAATTCATTCATAGATTCGATGGATACTAAATTAGCCAGCATCCCTTTTAATACCGGAATTCTCGGTTGCTCTTTTTTTAACTCATCTGCAATTACTTCTAGCGTAACCAGTAAATCTTCATCATCTGATTCGGAAATACATAGGTTTACATATTGTAGTAAAGATTGTTTTGGGGAATTTAAGTTAGCTGGTTGTAATAAATGCTTGTTGAGCATCTCTGCACTTAAAAAGGGTTTAGGTTGTTTGGAAAAAATCCCTTCCACAATGTCATCCAACCTGTCCAGAATAAATGAAGCCATTAAATGATAATCGAGTTGTTTTCGATGTAAAAGGATGATCTCTAAGTAACCGTGAAGTAGCCCTTTGGTCATGACAATTAAGTCGGTTATATATGGCTGAACGTTTTCTCCGTATACATCAATGAACATCCGATGTAAAAGTTTGTGATGCTGATCCTGCACCTTGCCAAGAAGCTCAATCATATTTGAATTCAATGGATTCGTCTGTTCTCGAATTTGCATCAATATGAAATCTGCGTGACTGTCGATTTCTTCAAATTGAATCATCAACAATAAAAGAAATCTTTCTCTTGGATTCTCGTGTTTTAATTGATCTAGATTGTTTAATCGATGGGAAAGCTTTTCGAAAAAATATTCAAAAATAGATATATGCAATTCTTCTTTCGATTTAAAGGATAAATAAAACGAACCTTTGGAAATGCCACAAGCGTCAGTGATTTCTTGAATAGAGGTTGATTCAAAACCTTTGGTGGCAAATAAATGCATCGCCTTCTCAATGATTAATGTTTTCTTTTCAGACATATTCAAACCCCTTATTTATAAAATGTGCATTAAGTAGAAAGTTTAAGATTGACCTATGAATGACCGGTCAGTTATATTATGAAGTAATATGACTCTTTGGTCAAATAAAGTAGGGCGGAAGTGAAGACAAAGAATGAATTCCATTATTAATTTTGTATTAAAGAATAAATTTGCAGTATGGCTATTAACCATAGTTATAATAATCGCTGGTCTTATTGCTGGTACACAAATGAAATTAGAAACAATACAGGAAATTACAATTCATGTAGTAAAAGCTACTACGGTTTACACTGGAGCAACTCCTGACCAGGTAGTCAAAGAACTCTCTGAACCACATGAACAAGCGGTTCGTAATTTAGAAGGTGTTAAATTAGTCACTTCCTCTTCTTATCAAAATGCATCATCCTTACAAATTGAATTTGAATTTGGGACTGATATGAAAGAAGCAGAATCCGAAGTGTCTGCTGCTCTTAAAAAAATTCCATTACCTGAAGGCGCACAAGAGCCATCAGTAGCTAGAATTAGTATTAATGCTTTCCCAGTTGTGGCTTTGAGTCTCTCAAGTGAAAAAGGAACACTTGCCGAATTAACGGAAACTGTTGAAACAAACCTTGTGCCTACTCTAGAAGGATTAGAAGGTGTATCTTCGGTTGCTGTTACTGGTCAACAATTAAATGAAGTAAGCTTTAAATTTAATCAAGAAAAGCTTGCAGAATTAGGATTAACTGAAGAAACAGTTAAAGGTATTATTAAAGGATCAGATATTATCTTCCCATTAGGGTTATTCCCATTTGAAGGAGAAGAACAATCAGTTGTTCTTGATGGGAAACTGGCTTCAATTGAAGATTTAAAAGCTTTAGAACTTCCAGTAGTTCCTCCTGCTACAAATGGAGTTCCCGCTCAACCGATGACTGTCGCTCTTGAAGAAGTAGCAGACATTAAACTAGTTGGAAAAGCGGAATCCATTTCAAGAACAAATGGAAAAGAAGCGATTGCAGTTCAAGTCGTGAAGTCCCAAGGGGCAAACACGGTTGATGTAGTAAATTTAGTAAAAGATGAAATGAAAGAGTTTGGAGATAATCATTCAGACTATGAAATTGTTCTCTCATTAGATCAAGGTGAACCAATCGAAAAATCGGTTGCTACAATGTTGAGTAAAGCGTTGTTTGGCGCTGGATTTGCTGTATTGATTATTTTATTATTCCTACGAAATATTCGATCAACATTAATTTCTATAATTTCCATTCCTTTATCACTGTTAATCGCTGTATTACTAATTAAACAAATGGATATTTCATTAAATATGATGACACTAGGTGCATTGACGGTTGCGATTGGTCGAGTCATCGATGATTCGATTGTAGTTGTAGAAAATATATATCGCAGAATGGCATCGCCAACTGAAAAGTTAAAAGGAAAGGCTTTAATTCGAGAAGCAACGAAAGAAATGTTTGTTCCAATTCTTTCTTCTACCTTAGTAACAATTGCCGTATTCTTACCAATCGGCTTAGTTGGAGGCATGGTTGGTGAATTATTCTTACCATTTGCCTTAACGATTGTATTTGCATTACTAGCTTCTTTGTTAGTAGCCATTACTCTAGTGCCAATGCTTTCTCATTCTTTATTCAAAAAAGGATTAAGCGCAAAACACACGCATGATCATGAGAAACCTGGGAAACTAGCTGGAGCATATGTGAAAATCCTTAAATGGACGTTGAATCATAAATTAGTAACAACTATATTGGCAATTGCACTTTTCATCGGAAGTTTAGCATTGGTTCCGTTTGTTGGAACGAGCTTCCTACCGGGAGAAGAAGAAAAAATGATGTATATCACGTATACACCTGAAGCTGGGGAGACGAGGGAAGATGTAGAAGAAACCGTTTCGGATGTTGAAGCCTTCTTTATAGACAGAAAAAATGTTGATACTGTACAGGTTTCAATCGGTGGGGAAAACCCAATGAGCCCAGGACAAAATAACGGGGCATTGTTATACGTGATGTATGAAGATGAAACACCTGAATTCAATACTGAAAAAGAAAAGGCTATAAATGAGGTTCTGAAATTCAAAGCTTCTGGCGAATGGAAATCACAAGATTTCTCAACAAGTGGTGGAAGTAATGAAGTAAGCTACTATGTTTACGGAAAAGACTTGGAAACAATTAAACCAATCATTGGCGAGATTGAAACCATTTTTAATGAAACAAAAAACATCAAAAATGTAGGTTCAAGTATTTCAGATTCATATAAAGAACATACACTCGTAGTTGATCAACCAAAACTTATTCAATATGGCTTAACGACTGCACAAGTTGGTATGGCATTGAATCCAAATGGACAGCGTGAAATGCTAACGACTGTGGAACAAGATGGCGATACTTTCGATGTATATATTGAATCAAATAAAGAGAAGCCGGAAACGTTAGATGATTTATTGAAGAAAACCATCACTTCACCGATGGGTATGGAAATACCTGTTGAAGATGTAGTAACAGTAATTGAAGGAGAAACTTCAGATACGGTTTTAAGAAGAGATGGTCAAATTTATGCGAGTGTTACGGGTACGTTAACGGCAGAAGACATATCAAAAGATTCTGTTGCGATTCAGGAGAAAGTAGATAAAATTGATCTTCCGCAAAATGTTAAAGTAGAAACTGAGGGTGTAA
Source organism: Paenisporosarcina sp. (assembly GCA_040512715.1). Classification (GTDB taxonomy): domain Bacteria; phylum Bacillota; class Bacilli; order Bacillales_A; family Planococcaceae; genus Paenisporosarcina. Next base: position 3,749 of record JBEVEQ010000059.1, read on the forward strand.
CAGCTGATATGAAAGAGTCCTTTACACAACTGGGCTTAGCAATGTTAGCAGCGATCGCCATCGTTTATCTAATTTTAGTTGTAACTTTTGGTGGTGCAGTTGCTCCACTTGCGATTCTGTTCTCATTACCATTTACAATTAGTGGCGCACTAGTTGCTTTATTGATTGCTGGTGAAACGATTAGTATTTCAACGATGATTGGCGCACTTATGCTGATTGGTATTGTTGTGACAAATGCGATTGTGTTAATTGACCGTGTTATTCATAAGGAAAAAGAAGGAATTTCAACTCGTGATGCGATTTTAGAAGCAGGTATGACAAGACTTCGTCCAATTCTTATGACGGCAATTGCGACAATTGGTGCATTAATTCCTTTAGCCATTGGAGCTGAAGGTAGTGGATTGATTTCTAAAGGATTAGGTGTAACGGTAATTGGTGGACTAACAAGTTCTACCTTGTTAACACTAATCATCGTTCCAGTGGTTTACGAATTTTTAAGTAAATTGCGTAACAAAAAGCTTTCTGAAGATGTAGAATAAAAACTCTTAAGACGCAAAGAAGGAGAGAAACAATCCTTCTTTGCGTTTTTTTGTTAATAGGTATAACCTTCGTGTTTTGTTCCAAACTAATCTCGATGCACATTACATTGTAAATTAGGAGGAATTTATTAATGACGCAAAACCCACAAGGTCAAATGCATGAGAATATGCATACTGGGCCAGTTTCACCAGAAATGAATCACGGCGGCCATGAAATGTTCGACGTTCATGAAGTTTTGGGAGCTTCTATTGCTGGCTTAAACTTGTTCACGATTTTACGCCCACACGTACAAGACCAAGAACTACTAAGTATTTTGGACAGACAATTCCATTTCATGCAAGAGGAATACAACATTACAACTGAATGTTTCCGCACTGGCCAAGATCCATCCAAACACACGCAAAAATATATGATGAAAGAAGAGAATGATTTCATCTTTGGTCTAAAACCAACGCCACCGAAGAAACCAATTCAATCTGCAAATGAAATAAACGATGAAATTATTTCAGGCTATTTACTGGGTGTTCATAAATCAAGTGCCTCATTAAAATCGATGTCTGCCCTTGAAACGACAAATCCTGTCGTTCGTCGTGTTCTTGCTGATTCAGTTCCAAACTGTATTGAGATGGCGTATGAAGTGTCCATTTATCAAAATAAACACCACTATTACCAAGTACCTCAATTAGCCCAGCAAGATACTCAACAAATTGTCAATTCGTTTGCACCCTCTCATATTCAACCAAATGGCATGACTCAATAAAATAGCCGGCGAAACCTTCTGCTTTTGCAGGAGGTTTTTTTGTTTATCTGATAATGAGTTCAATAATTCAAAATGCCTATAAAACAAAGTGTAAAATTGGTTTTAATGGTACTTTAGAGTCATAATATCTATTACATTCGCTAGAAATTCATGTATACTAAAAAAGTGCAATAAATAAGTAATAATTTGACAGAATATTTAATCAAAAGAATGGAATGATAATCTTGAAAAACTTAAAAATTGGTAAGAAAATATTGCTACTGTTATCACTAGCGGTTGTAAGCATTATTGCAGTAGGTGTCACAGGATTCATCTATATGAACCAAATGGCGCAAAACTCGGAAGATATGTATGATCATCGATTGCTTCCATTGCAGTATATCGACCAAATCAAAACGAATAACCGTGCGTTAGATTCATACACGTTAGAATACATACTAAACGAGGATTCGAGTGTAACGAAAGAGTTGTTAACAAGTACTCAGGAAAAAGAAGCAGAGACTCGAGAATTAATCGCATCATTTCGAGATGCTTCTAATACGCAAGCCAATCAAGATTTAATCACTCAGTTTGAAGAATTATTTGATTCCTACATCGTTAAAGTTTACTCTCTTCAAAGCAGAGGTGTTAGCCTCGATAAAGAAGCTGCTTATGATGTTTATGCAACAGACATTAAGGAAACTCGTCGTGAACTAAATGCAATTGGTGACCAAATTGGGAGCAATATCATTGCATCTTCAGAAAAATTAAGTGAGACGAATCATTCATTTGTGGCACAAGCTTCAATGATTTCCAACTTAGTCATTCTTTTAGCAATTGTAATTTTTGGGATATTGGGATGGTTTATTTCCCGAATGATTGTCAATCCGATTAAAAAGTTGCAAGTATTAATGAAACAAGCTGGAGGTGGCGATTTCACTGTCCAAGGAGATTATCGTTCAAAAGACGAAGTTGGCCAGTTAAACGAATCTTTTAACGAAATGACTTCTACATTAAGAACCATCTTGCAGCAAGTAACGAATACATCTGAACAGGTAGCAGCTTCTTCGGAAGAGTTAACAGCAAACTCAGAAGAAACAACAAAAGCAACTGAAATGATTGCGCATACGATGGAAGAAATGGCGAATGGTTCAACTCAACAAATTCAAAGTGTGGAAGAAACAGTTGTTATTGTAAAAGAAGTTTCAACAGGTGTAACCCAAATTGCCACAAATGCTAGACATGTTGAAATCACAGCAAATGAAGCATCTGAGAAAGCAGTTCTTGGTAATGAAGCAATTGGCCAAGCCATTTCACAAATGAAATCCATTAACCAAACAGTAAATGGTCTATCTGGTGTTGTTAGAGGGTTAGGTGAGAAGTCGAACGAAATAGGTCAAATCATTGAATCTATTACCAATATTGCTTCGCAAACTAATTTATTAGC
>JBEVEQ010000076.1:0-4024 GCA_040512715.1 Paenisporosarcina sp.
CTCGGAATTAGTACGCTTGGTTTATTCCAAGTAGGAACTGAATTTTTACCTGCCACTGACGAAGGATTTGTCAGTGTAAATGTGGAATTAGAAAATGGTTCTTCGTTAGCTGCAACTAAAGAAGTTGTAAAAACAATCGAATCTGTACTGAAAGATGAAGAAGATGTAGATGTGTATGTAAGTTTAATTGGTGGTACCCAACAAGGACAAGCACAAGGATCTTCGCAAGCTAATCGGGCAGAAATCTATGTAAAATTAGTTTCTTTAGAAAATCGGGAACGCTCGGTTTTTGAGTTTGTGGATGAAGTTCAACCACAAGTTTTAAAAGAAGTAGGGAAAGATGTCGATGTGCGATTTAATTTGCAAACAGCTGCAGGGTCTACTCCGAATTCCTTAACATTTACAGTGACTGATTCAGATAATGAAAGACTCCAAAAAGCCGTAAGTGGTATACAAGCTTCATTAACAAAATTAGATGCAGTAACAGAAATCACAAATGATTTAGAGGAAACAGTGAATGAAATTCAAATGACTGTAAATAAAGAGACAGCCACTGAATTTGGGATGGCTCCTGCTCAAATAGCTCAAATCGTTCATAATGTTACCCGAGGTGTTTTTGCTACACAAATGATTTTAGAAACAGATGAAGTGTATGGAGTCTATGTAAAGTTTGATGAACAATATAGAGACAGTATGGACCAGCTCAAACAGATGAAACTTAGAACACCATCTGGTCAATTCGTGGAATTACAAGAGCTAGCGACCATTGAAATTGCTGAAGGTCCAGTTTCAATTCGGCGTGTCAATCAAGCGAGTTCAGTCGGTTTCACCATCAAATATGACTCCTCTGTATCTTTAGGGGATATGTCAGACCAAGTGGATGAAGCCATCGCTAAATTGAGCCTGCCAGACAAAGTTGATATCACGTTTGGTGGAGATCGCGAACTATTTGAAAATGCTATCAACGATATGTTACTTGCCGTTTTACTTGCCGTCGTTTTGGTTTACATCGTCATGGCAGCGCAGTTTGAATCATTTAAATATCCATTCGTCATTATGTTCTCAGTTCCACTTATGATTATTGGTGTTTCCATTGGATTGTTTACTACTCAAACCCCAATAAGTATTACTGCGATTATTGGACTTCTTGTTTTAGTTGGAATTGTTGTAAACAATGGTATTATGCTTGTTGATTTTATTAATCAACGAAAAGGGGAAGGCTATTCAACTTACGATGCCATCGTTTCCTCAGCTCGAGATCGATTACGTCCTATTTTGATGACGACATTGACTACCATTTTGGGATTATTACCATTAGCGATAGGAATGGGGGAGGGAACAGAGATTAATCAACCAATGGGTATAGTAGTAATCGGTGGATTAATTAGTTCAACTTTATTAACTTTATATTTAATACCCGTTATTTATAGTCTTTTCGATAAAGAAACGAGAAAAAGCGTCAAAGAATATCAAGGATAACAGTCAAACGTCTATTCATTTTTCGAATAGACGTTGTTTTTTATCTATTATTTTTGTAAAATTCTATTAATATGTAATTTGGAGGAATGAAGATGCAAGTTCCATTGTTCACAGGTTTCCCAGGTTTTATTGCACAGCAAATAATGAATGAACTGATTGAACAAAGGAAAGTTAACCAAATGTATGCACTCGTTTTACCAAGTCAAATGGAACACGCAAAGAAAATAGCAAATTCGATGATGAAACAGCAAAATGATCTAACAATCCGTCTGATTGAAGGGGATATTACAAAACCTAATCTTGATATAAATGCTGATGAATTTGAAAAAATTCAACAAGAAATAAATACAGTTTGGCATCTAGCGGCAATATATGACCTGGCAGTTCCTAAGGAAGCAGCGATCCGTGTAAATGTTCAAGGAACCGCTATGGTAAATGATTTTGTAAGATCTTTACCACAATTACGTAAGTACATATATTTTAGCACCGCCTATGTAGCCGGGAAGAGAGAAGGTTTATTAAAAGAAGATGAACTGATACGTCCTGAGGCTTTTAAGAATTTTTATGAAGAAACAAAATTTGATGCGGAGGTTTTAGTTGAGGAATTAAAGACAGATGTGCCAGTTACAATTATTCGTCCTGGGATTGTTCGGGGACATTCAAAAACAGGTTCGACGATAAAGTTTGATGGTCCCTACTTTTTTATTAACATGATTGATCGTTTAAAATTTTTACCCTACATTCCGTTTGTCGGAAAGTCTAAAGCTTATATTAATGTCGTTCCAATAGATTATGTGGTTCAATCTGTTGTGTATTTAAGTGAGAGAGAAGCTGCCAATGGGAAAACGATTCATCTAACAGATCCATCACCTCATCCAGTGGAAGAAGTGTATCGACATATGGTTGCTCAAATAACAGGCAAGCAGCCAATGGGCCGACTACCCTTAGCCTTAGCAAAAGCTGGGCTAAATTCAAAATTACTAAGAAAGTCATTAGGTGTCGAGAAGGAAACGCTAGATTATTTAACTTGGGGAGCACAATTCGATACGACAATCGCAACATCATTACTAAAAGATAGCCAAATAAAGTGTGAAGATTTTATTGATACACTACCATCTATGTTGTCTTTCTATGAAAAACATAAAAAAGATAAACAATATCATGTCGATATCAAATAGACTGTGTTTAAGTTAATTCAATTGTGGTATAATAGTTATGAAAACTTTATCTACTTTTGGCTGTTGTCAAAGGGGAGTAGCTATAGGGAAACCTACTTCATAGTCGTCATTACATGGCATTTGCCATCGGTTATGATAGCCATTTACTTAATGTGCTTAGCAAGACCTTTGCCTTTTTTAAAGGCAGGGGTCTTTTTGTTTTCAATAATTTATTATTAAAAGGAGATTATTATGGATATTTTTACAGTTGAATTTCTAGTAGCGTTACTTTCAATTATTATGATTGATCTAGTATTAGCAGGAGACAATGCCATTGTTATTGGTATGTCAGCGAAAAACTTACCACCACAGCATCGAAAAAAAGCCATTATTTGGGGAACTGCTGGTGCTGTAGTTGTACGTGTTCTTGCAACACTTGCCATTGTTTGGATTTTGAAAATTCCAGGTTTACAATTAGTTGGAGGACTAATCTTAATTTGGATTGCTTATAAATTGTTAATTGAAGACGGCGATGCTGGTGATCACAAAGCATCTTCTAATCTTTGGTCCGCTATTGGTACAATAATCGTCGCAGATACGATTATGGGACTAGACAATGTATTGGCAGTTGCGGGTGCAGCAGGCGCTTCAAATCATAGTTTTATATTAGTCGTACTTGGTTTAATCATAAGTATTCCAATCATGGTGTGGGGAAGTACAATGTTTGTTAAATTAATCGATAAATTTCCAATTATTATTTATATTGGATCTGGTGTTTTAGCATTTACTGCTGCACGCATGATTACACATGAACCATACTTGAAAGATTTCTTTGAATCGAATCAATTGTTAACATGGGCTATGATTTCCTTCATTACAATTGCCGTCCTTCTAGCAGGAAGATTTAAAAATCGTAAATTGGTTGAAATCGCTGATGAAGTTGAAGATGCAAATGAACACGATAAAATCTAATATACAAAAACTGGTCGCATCGATAAGATGTTACCAGTTTTTTTTTGGATTACCCCCCTAAACTTAAACTAAGTAAACGTATAGTATGTTGAGCATCAAGATTACATTATAGATGCTAATAATTTGACGGGGTGAAGTAAATGAAAAACTTTAAAACTTGGAAATCGATTAGTGCTACATTGCTTGCTGCAACTTTGGTAACAACAACTTCTACGCAAGTTTTGGCCAATGACACAGTAAAAGTAGAAACACCAACATTTGAAACAGTTAACCTACAGGAAGCATTAAAGAATGTAAAAGATGAAAATGTATCATCAGCAGATCTAGAAGTTATTTCTTCAGTTGTTCCAGTCGGATATTTAGCGAATAATATCTTTGTATTATCAATGAATCTAGAAAAAATCACCAACCCGAAT
>JBEVEQ010000080.1:0-6492 GCA_040512715.1 Paenisporosarcina sp.
TCGCTACGCTAGCTTCGAAACATGAAAGTGCGTTCATCGCTTTGCTAGATTCGTCGCAAACGAGTTGTGCAAAACCGCTTTTGCACAACTCGTTTTCTGCGGGGTCTCGACTGCCTCGCTTTCCTACAGGAAAGAAAAGACTCAAACTTGGCGTGCAGGCGCGCGACTCCTGCGGGAACAGCGCGAGCCGAAGACCCTGCAGCGAGCGGAGCGAGTGAAGCGGCTGAGGCCGTGCCCGCGGAAAGCGAGCGCCGGAACGGAAAGCAACCGCTTAGGGCATCCCGCTAACTATTTTCTCCTGAAAAATAAACGGGAGAACTCTTGACTAATGGTAAGAAAGCGTCCGCTTGTAACGAAAATCAACAGTTTAGTTTAACAGAGCTAACAAAAAGGAAAGCCTCTACAATCAGAGACTTCCCTTTTTAATGAATTGTGATTCTAACCGATAAATTGGTTGACCTTTGGCAGAAAATTTTTCTTCATATTCAGTCATTACGTTGCCTTCAGGCATATTTGCATGAAGATCCAGTGAAACATCTTTCAATAACATCCCATAAGAAGACATGCTTAGAAGAGAAAATTCAAACAAACCACGATTATCAGTCTTAAAATGAATTTCACCAAAATCAACTAAGATAGATTCATATAACTTCAAGAAATTCTCATGTGAAAGTCTTCTCTTTGCATGACGAATTTTTGGCCATGGATCCGAAAAATTTAAATAGACTCGTTTCACATCGTTCTTTTGGAAGAACTTATGCAAATCGGCACCATTCACTTTTAACAATCTTAAATTCGGTATGTTACCTGCTTCTAAAATTGTTTCTAAAGCGCACACAATGACACTGTCATATAACTCAATGCCAATATAATTAATGTCAGGATTAGCCAGAGCCATACCTGTTACGAATTGACCTTTACCTGTTCCTACCTCTATATGAAGGGGATTATCATTCCCAAACACTTCATGCCATTTGCCTTTATGTTCTTCTGGATTTGCAATCACTATTTCTGGATGAGCTGCAATAAAATCTTCTGCCCATGGTTTATGACGTAATCTCATAACAATACCTTCCTACTTTCATTCTTACATTTATATATAACAATCCATTATTACGAATCTATCGAATTTCGTCAAGTTAAGGATTTGTGTACAAGTAACCATTTTCCTTGTTTCACATGAAATTCATCTTGAATAAATGCTTCGGTTAGACCTGCAAATTCCCCATCCGTATGGCGGTATACTGACGAATCTGTCGACAATGAGAATGTAGAGGCTTGAATTTGATGTACTTCTTTAAACTTTGTATGTTTCCCAAAAAATACAGTGGCAAAAACCACTAATAATTTCATTCTTGAAAGGTCATGAACAACTGTTAATTCTAGTAATCCGTCCGTAGGGTTCGATGAAGGTGATATTTTCATTCCTCCACCGAAATAGGGTTGATTGCTAACAGTTGCAAACCAAACATTTTGAAATTCTTTTTGATTGGAATTTGAAGAAATAGAAAGACGAAATCTTTTAAAAGTAAGTAACGTGTAAATAACAAAGTATGTATAGGTTAATTTACCAAGTCCAAATTGGTTAAGCCATTTCTTAAAAGGAGATTTATTCACTTTAAATGCAACAAAGGCATCAAACCCAAGACCTGCATTATTGACGAAATAAGAAGGCTCATGATTAGTCTTGATAAGACCTATATCCATCTTTTGAAAATGATGTTCCGAAGATACATATGCATTAATTTCGGATGGTGTCCGAAAAGATACATAACCTCTTCCAAAATCATTACCTGAACCAGCGCCAACAACTCCAATAATAGTAGGTTCAGAATCCATTAATCCTTCAATTACCTCATGTACTGTTCCATCTCCCCCAAAAGCAATAATCAATTGTTTGTTATTGGATCTTGAAACGGTTTTTGCAATAGCCGTAGCATCTTTAGGAGCTTTAGTCATGAAAAACTCGTATGGAAAGTCTAACCCTTCTTTAAAGACATGCCATTTCCGTTCCGCCTTGCCGTTTCCAGCAAGCGGATTGATGATAAAAGTTACATTCATGATTGTTCTTCCTCTACTTCTACTTCCCACCCAACGCGATGATAGGAAGTTGTCTGCACCATAGCTAGAACAGCTTGCGCTGCTTTTAGCTGCATATGTTTCATTGGCGAATTTGTATTTTTCAATTGAGTAAACCATTCAGGGTATTTTCGTTTATCAATAAATTGAAAACCATAAGTCGAGCCTGGGAAATCAATATATCCATTTCGTGATACGATCAATTTTCTGATCGGCATTTCAATTTCTTCACGTTTAAATATTTGAGTCAATATGGTTTCCATTCGATTTAGTCCAATGGTTGGATTTAATATTTTTTGTTCAGTTGTTCCTACTTTTTTATCCCAAAAACGATCACCACTACCAATAAATGCCGCCATATTTTCTTCTTCCAATACCTTGATGCATATTGCTTCGGTAGGAGTTAATAACAAAATATCCAGCTCTAAAGGTGCTTTTTTCAATTGTAAAATCGGATAGTAAAAAAGCAAATAATTATCAGGTAATTTTTGAGTGAATTGTCTTAAAAGGCTGTCGCGTAAAAATTTTGGATCTACATGAGATTTTTCAAGTAAGGTTGAACTAGCCCACTTTAATTGGAAATGGAACAATTGATCCATATACATACGTTTTAAGTCTTCTAAATTTTGAGGTGTATACACAATATTGGGTTCAAAATGAAAACTGCTATCTTCCTCTTGCTCTTCCTCTTCCTCATCCTCGTGTTTGTCTAACTCTAATTGCTCTTCTTCCCATTCCAATTCTTGATGTTTCTTTTTATCGAAAATCCTCTTAAACCAACCTTTTTTTTCAACCGTCTCTTCATCTTCCTCATGTTCCCAGTGAGGCACTTCCGCTCCGGTCTCCCATTCAGTCTTCATTCGTTCCCACTGAATTTTTTTAAGCCTTACAAATTGTGTTGGGTATCTTTTTAAATCTCTTTGATACCGTGATATATAATCTTGAAGTTTCACTAGTTGAGCCATATATTATCTATCTCCTAATGGAAAAGTAGCTATTGGAATGTATTTTGGGTTTTGATTAGGTTGAATCTCAAAGAGTGAAAATTGTTCGACAGTAAATGAAATAGGTTCACTAAACGAATAAATTGTTTGCATTTGTCCTTCACCGCTCCATTTTTTGGCTAAAGTAATATGTGGTACAAATGGCTTTTTATCTAAAAGCAAACCTGTTTCTGTAGCTCCTAATGTTAATTCACTTTGGAGTGAATGTAACATAGGTGCATGATCTATATCTGCATACACCACACGTGGTTTTTCTTCGTGACCAAACAACTGAACAGACTGTATAACGATATTGAAGTGGTTTTTTCCTTTTGAAACAAATTCCATGTAAATTGCTAGGTTACTTATTTGATGAGGGGAAACAGCGCCTAAATACATCAAAGTAATATGCATATCCTCTGGTACAACCACGACTTTATGCGTTTTACAAAGTTCCATGTTATTAGTTGCCTTTTGTAATGTAAGTGCCTGCTGAATAGGTATTGATATTCCAACAAAATAATGTTGATTCATGAACTTGACACCACCAGTCTTATTAACATTAGTTTACAGGACCTTTCAATAAAAAAATAGTATAGAAAAACATCCCTCTATCAAAAGAGGGATGTCTAATTATGCATGTACTGCTTTATTTATTTTAGCTTCGAAGGCAACTTGTAATTTTTTAGTCCAACTTCCTGGTAATCCCGTTCCTACTGGTTTTTGATCAATCATAATAATTGGTAAAATTTCTGCTGTCGTAGAAGACATGAAAAACTCTTCATATTCATGTAATTTTTCCAACGACATTGGCTCTTCTATTACAGGTAATCCAATTTCTTTACAGCATTCAAGGATAACTCGTCTTGTAATTCCATTTAGTATGTAATTTGTAGCTGGGTGCGTATAAAGAACACCTTTATAAATTCCATACATATTAGAAGATGATCCTTCTGTTATAACATCTCCGCGATGTAGTATTGCTTCGAAACACCCGTCATCATGCGCTTCTTGTTTTGCTAATACATTTCCAAGAAGATTTAAACTCTTGATATCACATCGTAACCAACGCACATCTTCAACTGTTTTAGCTGAAACACCATTTGCCATCTGTGTTACTGGACGAGGTACTTCTTTTGTATAGGCTGTAATCACACATTCAACTGAAGACGTTGGAAATTGATGTTGTCTTGGTGAAGCTCCTCGTGTCACTTGAACATACACTTGTCCAGTAACAACCTCGTTCGCTTCAATTAAGTCATACATCATTTTATGGAAGACATCTTTTGTATATGGGATGACTAGTCTAATCTTTTCAGCACTTTCATATAAGCGATCAATATGTTCCTTAGCAGTATACATTGAACCATCATATACTCGAATGACTTCGTAAACACCATCACCAAACTGATAGCCTCGATCTTCTTTAGAAATATTTATTTCTTCTTCATTTACTAATTGGTTGTTCCATAAAACGATTGTCATGATAAAGCCTTCTTTCTTATATATTTGGTTTTGTTAAATGTTGCTTTTGATAATCCGCAAAACAGCCACGCTTCGCTTCTGCGGGTTCTCGACTGTCTCGCTTTCCTTTAGGAGACTTCGCTGTTTTGCTTCATATCCCTAAATAGTAAAAAATTTTGAAGTATAATATAGCTTATTTTTTAGCTGCTAATTCACAAATAGCATCTGCATAGATTGCTGCAGATTTCACGAGATTTTGTATATCAACAAATTCATCAAGTTGATGTGCAACATCTTTCTCACCAGGGAATAACATCCCAAATGCCACACCTTTTTTTAACACTCTTGCGTACGTTCCGCCGCCAATTGAAAGTAAAGTTGCTTTTTCACCAGTTTGTCGCTCATACACTTTTTTTAAGCTTTGAATTAATTCTTCCGATTCATCCACGTAATGCGGCTTAGAATTGGATAAAACATCCACTGCTATTCCTGTATCTTTTATCGTTGCCTGGCATTGAGTCAATTTCTTTTCAAACTGATAACTTACCGAATATCGCAAGCTGACATCTATAGTCGCTGTGGTACCATCATATGCTATTACTCCTGCATTCAATGTAGTGTCACCCGACATTTCATCTTTATAAGCTAAGCCTAGTGCATTTCCTCTTGAATCCTTCCAAAAAGCATGCACAAGAAAATCCACAAACTTTTTAGAACCAGTTGATGATACATAGTCTTTTAGGAAATTCCCAAGATATACGGCTGCATTAACGCCATCATTTGGTTCCATAGCATGCGCTGATTTCCCTTCGAGGGTAAAGTGCCATTCATTATTTATGAAGTTTACAGATCCAGTGACTTCATTGTTAAGCAAAAATTGTTTATATTTCACTTCAAGGTTTTGATCTTCATGAATTATAACTGCTTCTGCAAAATCCGGTACCATATTCGTTCGTTGTCCAGATGTAAATGATTTAATATCTTCGTGTTTGTTTTCTGTTTTGAATGAGAAGCGGAGTGTGGAAATTCCTTTTTCGGCGTTAATGATTGGAAAATCAGCATCAGGTGCAAAACCAATTGTAGGCATTTCTTCTGTTTGAAAATACCGTTTTACACATCGGAATCCACTTTCTTCATCGGTACCAATAATTAAGCGAACGCGCTTGTCTAGTTGAATGCCAGCATCCTTGACCATTTTCATAGCCATCCATGCAGCCATGGTTGGTCCCTTATCATCAATTGATCCACGACCAAAAAGTTTATTCCCCACTACTGTTCCTTCAAAAGGCGGATACGTCCATCCTTTTCCAGCAGGAACAACATCTACATGTCCTAATATTCCAAGGATTTCTTCGCCTTCTCCCATTTCAATATGTCCAGCTATATGGTCTACATCTTTAATTTTCATTCCTTCAGATTCACCTTGTTTAAGTAGCCATTCTAATGCCCGATAAGGTTCTGGTCCGAATGGATAAATATCAGTGGCTAAACTCTCATCTAATACACTTGGTATTTGTATAAGTTGCTGTAAATCAGAAATTAATTCATGTTTTCTATTTTGTGCTTCTTTCATCCAATTCATTAGAAAACCTACCCTCCATATTACTTAAAGCTATTCTACACCTTTCTAATAAAAATAATAGTAGGAATTTCATAAAACGAATGATAATCACAAAATCGCTCATATTGTTCGCTCTTATAAGGTATGTTCATGTAAATTTTTTGTTAAATTTAGAGAAATTGATAGAGAAAATAGTGATAATCCGTTATAATTGAATTGTCAAATAATAATTTGACGAACATTATAGAAAAGGGGATGTCTAAGACACTTCACTTAAACACCTGTTTCTATTAGAAACTTCATGTCGTCCGCTAGTCTTTGCCAAGAGAACATAAGATGAAGGAGTGGTTCTACACATGAAACCAACTACTGATCGGATGCTCAATCGAATTAAAGATGTGTATA
>JBEVEQ010000137.1:0-3665 GCA_040512715.1 Paenisporosarcina sp.
TGTTCAACTGAATTTTGGTGCTTCAAAACTTACGGTTCTTGGGAATGCTTCACTCGAAGAACTAGAGAAAGCTGGGGCATTTGATGGCATCAAAGTTGTTCCAGCAAATCAAAAATTACAGGAAAAGAAAGAACCTTTCTGGAAAAAAAGAGAGAATCAAACGACATTCATATCTGCGTTATTTATTCTTCTTGGATATTTAACCTCTACAGTTTATGGAGAGGAAAGTATCCCAACCATCATTATTTTCGGATTATCTATCTTAATTGGTGGTTATAGCCTCATAAAAGTAGGGTTGGGTAATTTACTAAAGCTTCAATTTGATATGAAAACATTGATGACCATTGCCGTGATTGGTGCTGCGATAATCGGTGAGTGGGGAGAAGGAGCTGTGGTCGTCTTTCTCTTTGCAATTAGCGAAGCATTGGAAACCTATTCAATGGATAAAGCTCGTCAATCCATTCGCACGCTCATGGATATCGCACCAAGTACCGCGATTATCAAACGCGGGAAGAATGAATACGAGGTTGCCGTTGAAGACATTCAAATAGGCGATATCATGATACTTAAACCAGGTCAAAAAATCGCTATGGACGGAGAGGTTATTTCTGGCCAATCCTCTATCAATCAAGCATCCATAACGGGAGAATCTGTTCCGGTCCACAAAGTGATCGGTGACGAAGTATTTGCAGGAACGCTGAATGAAGAAGGTTCATTAGAGGTTCGTGTGACGAAGCGTGTAGAAGATACAACGATAGCTAAAATCATTCATTTAGTTGAAGAAGCTCAAGCTGAAAAAGCACCGTCTCAACAATTTGTAGATAAGTTTGCCAAGTATTACACACCAGCGATTATGCTGATTTCATTATTGGTTGCTACGGTCCCTCCCCTATTCCTCGGAGGTGATTGGAGTGAGTGGATTTATCGTGGTCTTGCAGTCCTGGTGGTGGGATGTCCGTGTGCCCTAGTCGTATCAACTCCAGTTGCCATTGTAACTGCCATCGGAAATGCCGCAAGAAATGGAGTATTGATTAAAGGCGGTATCCACTTAGAAGAAGCCGGTCGCTTGAAGGTTGTTGCATTTGATAAAACTGGAACACTGACTAAAGGAACTCCTGAAGTGACTTCGGTTATTTCCCTATCAGAAATGAGCATTACGGAAATTCTGCAACTGGCAGCATCCATTGAAAAATTTTCTCAACACCCTCTTGCATCAGCCATCTTGAAAGAAGCTGACAAACAAAAAATCGAATTGGTGCCGGTTGTGGATTTCCAATCAATCACAGGAAAAGGCGCCAAAGCGACCATAGAAGACCAGGTTATTTATATTGGAAGCCCGAATTTATTTAGAGAAACTCACTCTATAGTAAGCACCATTGAAGATCAAGTTAAATCTCTACAAATGGACGGGAAGACAGTCATGTTACTGGGCAATGAATATGAAATTAAGGGACTCATTGCAGTAGCCGATCAAGTCAGAGAAAGCAGCTTAAATGTCATCAAGAAACTTCACAAATTGGGTATTAAAAAGACCATCATGTTAACGGGCGACAACCAAGCGACAGGCAGTGCAATCGCTAAGCAACTGGAATTGACGGATGTCAGAGCTGAATTAATGCCCCAAGACAAATTAAGTGTAATAAAATCACTTCGTGAAGAGCATGGTAAAGTTGCTATGGTTGGAGATGGTGTGAATGACGCTCCAGCATTAGCAAGCGCAACCGTTGGAATCGCAATGGGAGGTGCCGGAACCGATACTGCACTCGAAACAGCTGACATTGCTTTAATGGCCGATGATTTGGAAAAACTCCCATACACCATCGCCTTGAGCAGAAAAACGTTGATTGTCATCTACCAAAATGTTGCATTTGCGTTTGGCTTGAAAGTATTGGCTCTCCTATTGATTATTCCTGGCTGGTTAACCTTATGGATGGCCATATTTGCAGATATGGGTGCCACGGTAATTGTGGTACTTAATTCTTTAAGACTGTTACGGACAAAAGATTGATTTTTTAAGAGTGAAACATAAATGTATAAAAGAAGCCATTACCGATCCTTTGTAAAAGGCTTACCCGTTCAGTAATCTGGTACAAAAGTTTAAATAACTCGCCAAATAGAGTAGCAATCAACGTCATTTTAAATACAAATTAGCATTGCTTATAGCAGTACTTTTTTAGAGTTTCAATTTTAATAATAAAAGGATTTATATCAAATAAATGGTAATATTATAAATAGATGTAATAAAGTAGTGTCTCTTTTGTTATTCATCTAACAGAGCAGTTTAGGTCAATAAGAAGTAGAGTTTTTGTAGATTGTCGAATAGTGATTGTATGGCAGAATTCCATAATGTTCGAGCATTTACGAGATGGGCGATTTATTGTTTGGTGAAATTTAATTAATTTTAATGAGGGCGAAAATATGAAGAAAATTAAAAAGAATTCTAACACTAACAATTTATCATACAATGAAACCGAAGTTTATTGGAAGAAATATCAGAGGTTTTTTCCAGAAGAATTGCGAATAAATGATAATAATCTACCAACTGAGGAATGGTGGGATTGGAACGATTATCATATCCATCTGGATCGAATGTCTGTTTTGGATTCGAAAATTAAAGTTATTTTAATTCATGGGGCAGGTGGAAACGGTAGACTATTAGCACCCTATGCAAGGATGCTACAAATACATGGATATGATGTTGTGTCTCCGGACCTCCCTCCTTATGGTCTCAGTTACACTGAGTCATTAAAATCAATGGATTACCGTGATTGGATAAAAATAATTACGGAGTTCATCGAACAGGAGTTCAAACGTGACGGCAAACCAATTGTTTTATTAGGAGCAAGTATCGGAGGCATGCTTGCATATCATGCGGGTAGTATAAGCAAACAAGTTAAAGGTTTGATTGTAACGACCTTCGTAGATACAAGTAATCAGAAAGTTCGTGATCAAATTGCCCCAAATAAAGTAATTAGCCGCTTGGGTAAATTCACGATGGATAGTTTCCCTTTTGTATTGGATTCGATTCGGATTTCTGTTTCTAAAGTATCTAGAATGAAGTTAATTACAAATAACTTTGATCTGACGAAACTAATTATGAACGATCCTCGAGCGGCAGGGACAAAAATTTCTTTGCGATTTCTGAGAACTTTCTTAAATATGAAATCAATGATTGAACCTGAATATTTTGATACTTGTCCTATATTACTTATCCATCCTGAAGTAGATCCAATGACGCCGTATAACTTAAGTGAATCTTTTTATAACCGATTACAATGTAAGAAGAGATGTGTAATTTTAGAAGGAGCTGGCCATTTTCCGATAGAAAAAACAGGTGTCGAGCAGATGAAAATAGCTGTACTAGATTTTTTAAATGAGATAGAAATTAATTTTGAGACCATAGAAGACTAATTGATACACTGCAGACGATAAGATTTAAAAGAGCCTAATTCATCTGCGAATTTGGGCTCTTTTTGTATGTTTAATTTAGATTTTATACCAGATTACTGAACGGGTTAAAAAGCGGGTAATGGCTTTTTTCTAATTTTAAATTCTTTCATTAGTGAAGCTTTTTAGAAGGGCTCGCTCCAATTGCTTTATAAAGAGTACTGACATCTTTTTTCTCATAATGATGGTAGTAATCAAGTATCCCTAAGTAGATTGCT
>JBEVEQ010000142.1:0-4111 GCA_040512715.1 Paenisporosarcina sp.
CGTACCTGCCATTGTCGATTGTATTTGTTTCATGTTACTTTTCCTCCTTTTGTGATTCTAACCAATTAGGTAGTGCTGACGTTGTAAATGTCCCATCCATAAATACCTCTGCATCTAAAAACGTTTTGAACAAAGGTACATTTGTCTTAACTCCTTCAATCGTAACAGATGAAAAAAACTGACGTGCTTTTTCTAATGTTGATACACGTGAGTCTGCTTTAAAAATGACTTTAGCAATCATCGGATCATAAAAAGGTGTTACAGCATTGCCTTGTTCATATCCTGAATCAATACGAACATCTTCAACATTACCCCAATCAAGCAATTGGATTGTTCCCGGTGAAGGGAAAAACGTTTTTGGATCTTCCGCATAGATTCGGAACTCTATTGCATGTCCTGTTGTATGAATTTCATGTTGATTCGTTACCGGAAGCATTTCACCATCCGCTACTTTAAGTTGCCACTCGACTAAGTCGAATCCAGTAACTTCTTCCGTAACGGGATGCTCAACTTGTAATCTTGTATTCATTTCTAAGAAATAAAATTGGTTTTGTTCATCGACGATAAACTCCACCGTTCCAGCATTGCGATAATTCACAGCCTTCGCTGCTTCAACTGCTGCTTTTAGCAAGCGTTCCCTCGCCTCTGATGGAAAATTTGGAGATGGTGATTCTTCGATTACTTTTTGATTGCGACGTTGAACAGAGCAATTTCGTTCATATAGATGAACGATATTGCCGTGCGTATCGCCAAATATTTGAACTTCAATATGACGCCCATTAGCGATGTACTTTTCTAAAAAGACTTTGTCATCCCCAAAATAGGCTTTAGCACGATTTTTTACGGATTCAAAGTGCTGACTGAGCGCTTGCTCATCTTCACAACGAATCATACCGATTCCACCGCCACCACTGCTAGCTTTCAACATAACGGGATATCCAATATGATGAGCAGCTTGTTTTGCTTCCTCAATTGAATTCACACCATCAGTTGTGCCTGGTACTACAGGTACCGATGCAGCTTCCATGGTCTGTCGTGAACCAATTTTGTCCCCCATTTTTTCAATCGTTTCAGGTGTTGGACCGATAAATAGTATTCCAGCTTCTTCTACTTTTTTCGCAAAAGAGGAGTTTTCTGATAGAAGACCGTAGCCTGGATGGATAGCATCAACGCCTTCACGAACAGCTAAAGCAATTATTTCGTCGCTCTTTAAATAAGATTGCTGAACTTGACTTGGCCCTATTAGAAAAGCAGTATCCGCTTCCTTTACAAATGGCAAATGCTCATCTGCTTCTGCATAGATAGCAACTGTTTCAATATGTAGTTTTTTACATGTTTGTATTATACGACGTGCAATTTCACCTCTATTAGCTATTAACACTTTCTTCATGTGTTTGCCCCCTAGTTGTTTGAACGGTGTTCTCCATCTTTACTAGTCTACTCGAAAAATGAAAACGATTTCAACTATTGTATGAAGAAATATTCTAATAATACTAAAAAAATAGAAAAACTCCTTGATTACTACTTTGAATAAAAAGTTGAAATTACTAAACTGGTAAAACTAAAAAAAGGTTCTCCCATTTTCTTAAATTCAAGAAATGGAATTACCTTTAATTTTCTGCTCATTTTTTACTATGAAAGGTCGTATAAACTTGATCAAATAGTTTACGTAAATATTCGAACTTATCCACAAGTAAAGCATGATCTTCTTGTAAATCTTTGTGAGCACCAAGGAGCTCATCATAACTGGTCATAGCTTGTTTTAAATGAGTATGAACAGGATGTTGATGTTTAAGTTTAGCTTGTTTAAGTGCATGTCCAAAAGTGTGTCTCAATGTCTTATTCCATCTAAAACCGCATGCTTGCCGAGTTCTACCAAGTTTTTTTGCAACAATATCAAAAGCATGGATTTGAGTGCCGCCTTTTGTCACAACTTCTAATACAGTTTCTACTAGAATTTTATCATCATTTGCCGTCCATTGATCTTTTCTCTTCACGGTTGTCATCCAATCACCTCGCGTTTTTTCTACTATATGCGAGAGGTGAAAGAATAGAAGTTATTTTCCTCTATTCAAAAACTTTTGTACTTGAATATGATGAGCATCTGCTTCCCATAGCTGAGAACAGTGAATTACTTCTTCTTGAATACGTTTAAGTAGATTTAATGCAATCCATTTTCGGTTCACCATTTCTTTATAAGCTCTATGAACGGACGCATCAATTCTATACATCTCTTCTAAGAATGTTTGTAAAGCAGTCTCTGAATCCCCCTGGTAAACCTCTGTGGCCCATCCAATCTCTTTTAATCGGACTGCAGGATATGGTTTTGAATCTCCTAACATGCGAAGTGCCTGATCCATTTGAGGCATTTTTTCAAGCAAATAGGTTCCCCCACCCCATCCACTAGTAATAGCTAGAGATCCTTGGATAAAACCACATTTAGCTTCTGAAGAAACGAGTCGGTAATCACAAGCCGTAGCAATCTCACAACCACCTCCAACTGCCGCTCCATTAACAAGCGCAATTACAGGAACGGGTAAAGTGGCAACTTGATATAAGATCTGAGCCATTTGGTTTAACATAGGAAAAGCCTCTTTTGCTGTTTTTAAACCGTGAAAAACAGAAAGGTCTCCACCCGAACAAAACGCTTGATTTCCCTCACCTGTAATGACTACAAATTTAATGTTTGAATCGTTATGTACTAGATCTATTAATTGTTCCAGTCCCTGCATCACTTCATGATTAATTGCATTTCTGATGTCTGGACGAGTTATCGTAAATCGGACGGTTTGATTTTCTTTTTTTAATAAAAATGCCATTAAAAAGCCTCCTTTTTAAATAGAGAAAAAGACTACCTGAGAGCCATGGTCTCTCTGGTAGCCTTTTATGGAACAAATACTGTATTATTTGCTCAATACTTCTTTCCCTTTGTAATGACCGCATGATTTACAAATGCGGTGAGCCAATTTCGATTCACCACAGTTTGGGCATGCAACCATACCAGGTACGGATAATTTGAAATGCGTACGACGCTTTCTTTTTACAGTCTTAGAAGTTTTTCTAAACGGTACAGCCATTGGTGGCACCTCCTTACAGATCGTTTATTCGTCTGTTTGATCAAAATACTTTGCTAAATCAGCAAGTCTAGGATCCGATTTTTTTGGTTCATTTTCTCTTATCGCAGACAATTCCTCATCTGTTAAATACGTCCAGTCCTTGCCACCTGTATGTGGTTGATGCGAAGCATCTTCCTTAAATACTTGTAGTGGAACTTCAACAACGATTAGTTCTTCAAGTACAGGGTCAACGTCAATGACGTCTCCGTCTACATAATGAATATCTTCATCGTTATCCTTATGAGCATCTGACCAGCTGAATAATTCAACGGTTTTAATGTCAATTGGGTATTCAACATCTTCCCATGTGCGAGCACATGGCAAAGTTAAGGTGCCTGTCAAATGAAAATGACAAGTCATTTGCGCTGCACCAAATGTGCAGTGCCCTTTAACATGTACGGGTGAAATCTTCCGGATGTCCGGGTTACGTTCCATCACTTTATCCAATTGGACGTATTGGTCAATTGGCATCCCGTCATGGCGATATTTAGCTAGTTGATGAATGACCCATTTCATACGCTTATCACCTCAAGACAACAAAGTTGATTATATAATGCACGAATTTAGATGTCAAGATAATTTCTTGTCACACTATTTTTTCCCCCGTATAATTAAAGTATTGATAGGGGGTTTACACTTTTGCGAGCAACCGGAGTCGTCGTAGAACACAATCCGTTTCATAACGGACATTTATATCATATCAAAGAATCACGCAAGAATACAGGGGCAGATGTTGTTATAGCTGTAATGAGCGGGAATTTCCTTCAAAGAGGTGAACCCGCACTTGTTGATAAATGGAGTCGGACTAGGATGGCGCTACAAGGTGGCGTTGACATTGTCATAGAATTGCCATATGTATTCGCTACTGCTCAAGCAAGTGATTTCGCAAAAGGTTCAATTGCCCTTTTAGAAGCTGCTGGATGCTCAGATTTCTGTTTTGGTAGCGAACAGGGATCAATTGAACCCTTTATTAACACCTATGACTTAATAACTTC
>JBEVEQ010000153.1:0-4849 GCA_040512715.1 Paenisporosarcina sp.
TCATTTTCTAATTGATTTTTTGGTATAAATCTTAAAGCTGCGGAATTGATGCAGTATCTTAACCCATTCTCACCTGGGCCGTCAGGAAAAACATGACCTAAATGAGAATTAGCTGTTTTACTTCGAACTTCCGTTCTTCTCATTCCGTGAGACTCATCCATATGCTCCGTTACCTCTAAGTTTTCAATTGGTTGTGTAAAGCTTGGCCATCCACAACCTGCATCGTATTTATCTTTGGAATGGAAAAGAGCTTTGCCTGAAATGATATCTACATATATACCTTCATCAAAATGTTGGTCAAATTCATTTCGATGAGGAGGCTCAGTGCCGTTTTCTTGAGTAACATGATATTGTATAGGTGTTAACTTTTGCTTTAATTCTTCTTTATTCATTCGTATTCCCCCACATATTTTCTTTGAATCCAGCACGACCTGATCCTACATGATACCGGTTATAGTGTGCTGGATTTTTCTTATAGTAATCTTGATGGTATGTTTCAGCAGGATAAAATGGTTTTGCTGGTAAGATTGGAGTCGCAATCGGTTTATTAAATTTCCCACTTGCTTGCAATTCCGCTCTTGATTGCTCTGCTACTTCTTTTTGCTCGTTGTTATGATAGAAAATGGCTGTTTGATAAGAAGATCCTCTATCAAAAAATTGACCACCCTCATCAGTTGGATCAATCTGCTGCCAAAAAATCCGGACTAGGTCACGATAGGAAAAGATGGCTGGATCAAATGTAATTTGAACAGCTTCTTTATGACCTGTCTGATTGGTGCATACTTGTTCATATGTTGGATTTTCTAAATCGCCACCTGTGTATCCTGAAATAACAGAATGAATGCCGTCATATGATTCAAATGGTTTCACCATACACCAAAAACAGCCTCCAGCAAATGTTGCTTTTTCTAATTCCACTATATATCCCCCTTATTTTGAAGGTACGGTAATTTCTAATGTTATCTCATCTTGTTCTAGATTAAATTCTTTCGCTTTTACTTGCACGTTTGATTTCATCGGAATGCGAGATAAATCAATATAAACATCTTCTTCTTCCGGTCGAACAATCATCCACTCAGGTAAAGCAACTGAATCTTTTAGTAATAGTAACACGCTTTCCGGTGGGATTTCTAATCTTCCGACTTCTACACCAGTTTGTTTTAATCTTAAATTCCCGTTTTCCTCAACGATGGGATCAAATTTCATGATGACAGGAATATTTGTTGAAAAAATAGTTAGTTCAGTAGTTAGATAAATTTCATTCTCCACACTCATTGTGACAGGCATTGGTTGACCTTTCATCGCCTCTCGTATGTATGAGTTTGCTATTCCTTCAAAATTATCTTTCGTGGTCTTTAAAGTTAGCACATTACCTTCTGAAGCAGTTTTCGGTTCAGGTACTATTGTTTTTTCAGATGGTGAGCTAATCCAAAATGTGAAAAAGATGATTGCAGTAATTAATAGTGCTATAAGTAATAAAAATGCTATTTTCCATCGATTCATATCTGCATCATCTCCTTAGAAATCCATTTCCCCGTTTGTTAGTTCCTTTAAACCGCATGATTGAATCGAATCAAGGATTCGATCTGACATTTGTTTATAGCCTTTACTATTTGGATGGAAAAAATCCGTATGATAGACAAGATTTGTATTTGAATTAAATAAATCGTCAACAGGTACAAAACATGCGTTTTTATCTTGTTCTGCCATTTTTTTAATCGAGTCATTCCAATTCATTAAGATGAAATCAAATTCATTTACTTCATCAGTTACGATAGAAAAAGGATTATATAATCCCATCAAAATCAATGGGGTATTCGGATTGAGGAGGCGAACTTCTTTTAAAATTCCGCTGTATCTGTTCGAAAATGATACTAACTCATTTTCAAACGCTTCAATTTTCAACTCAAATAAATCTTCCTTAACGATACTCATCACATCGTTGCCGCCTATAGTCATCATGATCATATCTGCATGCATTAATTCTTGACTGATTTCTCCAGATTCCAGTTGAGTCAGAAGCTGATCACTTCTTCTTCCACGTTTAGCCAAGTTTTCAATTTCAACATCTTCTACACCTCGAAAATCCGATAATTCGGTTGCAAATCTTCCGAGATATCCCCCTAGTTTTCTTTCATCACCTACTCCTTGAGTAAGAGAGTCGCCGATTCCAATCAAAACTTTATTTTCTTGTATGAACGTTTTTTCTAGGGTTAAATTTTCATTTTTTACATTTTGTCTTTGAGTGAAATCTTTAGAATCCGTAAATTCAAATTGACATCCTGTCAAAATCATAATGGTCACTGTGACAAGTATCAACTTCTTTCTCATAGTTTACGCCCCTCTTCAAGAGAAAAACAGGGATTGCTCCCTGCTTCAGATTTCATTTTATTCGACCATATACATGAATCCTATGGCCCCAATTCCAGTATGTGTGCTAATAACCGGCGATGTGAATGCCACTTGAACATCATTAAAACCTGATTCTTCTATTCGTTTCTTAAGTGGCTCTGCCATCGCATACCCATTAGCTTGTGAAATTCCTACATACTTCACTTTTTTTCCTTCTGTATCTTTTAAGTAATGATCAAATAAGTATTGAACGACTTGCTTATGGCTTCTAGCTTTATGAACAGGTGTATATTCTCCACCTTCTAAAGACGCAATTGGCTTAATCGAAAGAAGGGATCCGATGAGAGCTTTCCCTTTTCCAATTCGTCCACCTTTTACAAGGTTTTCTAAAGTATCAACTACAACAAATAGATTCGATTTTTCACGTACAGATTCTACATGTTTCACTACTTCATCTAACGAAGCACCCTTTTCAATTAACTTAGCAGCTTCTAAAATTTGAAATGATAAAGCATATGATATAAATCGTGAATCAATTACAGATACATCCGAAGTGGACATTTCAGCTGCTGCTTGTGCTGATTTTACTGTCCCACTCATTCCACCTGTCATATGAATGGAGATAATTTGATCACCATTTTTACCTAGCTCATTATATAGTTCATGAAAAACCCCAACAGCTGGCTGTGAACTTTTTGGTAACTCTTTAGATGATTTCATTAACTCCAAAAATTCTTCTGCTTGCAAATCAACACCATCTATATATGTTTTACCGTCAATTTGTATAGTTAAGGGAACAACATGGATGTTATATTGAATTATTTGTTCAGTGGTTAAATCAGCTGTGGAATCGGTAACAATATGAATTTTTGACATGGATGACACACCCTTCTCTTCTTACTTTTATTATAAAAACGTTAAGTTCATCTGTAAACTAATAGCAATCACTAGACAAAACAAAAACCCACATGCTTTAATTTTGCATTTGGGCTCTCTCTCGATAAATTTCATGTACTTTTGAGCAATCAGATTTTGAACAAGTTCGATTAACTCTTTTATTTGTTCACATGGTATATAGCTTCTAAAACATGTATATCGACATGAGCGGTTTTGATTTTGTATTGATTGTTTTCCATTATGTATGATGTGCCGACAAACGCGATTGGAATAATGGGAACATCAGCACCTTTAGCAATTTTAGTGAATCCCGATTTTAATTCTTGAACACCATTCTTTTTACTACGCGTTCCTTCAAGAAAAATAATCATCGAATGGCCAATTTGTAATGTAGATATCATCTCAAAGATGGAACACATGGCACTTCTTCGATTTGTTCGATCGATGAACACACAATTCATTGCTTCCATCCAATATTTGATAATAGGAAGCTTTTTCACTTTATCTTTGACATAAAGGAAAAAGGCTTTGGAATATGAGCAATCAGTGAAGGAATATCAAAGTTACCTTGATGGATCCTTACAAATAAAACAGGACCTTTAGGTCTGAACTCTATACCTTCCACAGTAAAAGTACTTTTCGTTGTTTTAATATTCCATTCGCCCACTTTTTAGGCTGTTGATGCACGAGTAGATCATACTGCTCTGTCGTTAGAGAATCCTTTTGATTTTGAACTTTGCGTAAGTCTCATAAACTGAAAGGTAAATAGCCAAACAAAAATGAAAAGGTTCGAAGAGAATTATACACTTTCAACACTCGTATTTCGGTGTAAAATTTGATAAGTGTAACGCAAGCCTTTATCAGTTATCATTTCTTCCGATTTGCTAAAAACAACCCATTCATTCTCATATGGTGGGAAGAAGGTATCTCCTACAAATTCGTTTTCAATGACCGTCACATACAAAGTATCAGCAAGTGGTAGCGATTCTTTAAATATCCGCTCGCCACCGATAACCATAACCTCTTCATGAAAATCACTAGCAAGGGCAATAGCCTCTTTTAGTGTATGAACCACGGTTACACCTTCAGGTTTATAAGATTCATTTCTAGTTACCACAATATTTAATCTTCCAGGTAAAGGACGACCAATGGATTCAAATGTATTTCTACCCATGATTATCGCTTTACCCATCGTTTTCTCTTTGAAATAAGCAAGCTCGTTTGGAATATGCCACGGCATTTTGTTCATATGACCAATCACTCGATTTAAGTCATGGACGACGATTAAAGAAATCATATTTTACCTACTCTCTATACTGCGATTGGTGCTTTTATTCTTGGGTGAGGATGATAATTTTCTATCTTGATATCTTCAGTTACTAAATCAAAAATAGAAGTTTTATCAGAAGAAATCACCAGTGTTGGCAATTCACGAGGTGTTCTTTTTAGTTGCTCATGCACTTGGTTCATATGATTCGAATAAATATGAGCATCACCTAACGTATGAACGAACTCCCCAACTTCCAGGTTACATTCACGAGCGATTAAATGTGTTAATAAAGCATACGAAGCTATATTAAATGGAACGCCTAAAAATACA
>JBEVEQ010000161.1:0-7920 GCA_040512715.1 Paenisporosarcina sp.
CGTTATTTACTTAAGATCACTTGGGAAGATAAGACCTATTTCCTCTCGCACTTTATCCAACACTTGCATCGTCGTAGATGAGTTTTCATATGAGTTGGTAGTAGATTCTGTCTTCCCTTGGATGATTAAATCAACAAATTCTTTCACTTCATAATACATAGCAGGTTGAGATTGATCGACTGTTAATGGTTCAATCGTACCGTCATTGTAGTGAATATCTACTTTTTCAACCGAATGTATTTTATCAATGATCATACTGCCTTTTTCTCCTTGAATTTCGCTTGGTAAAAAAGAATTAGTTATTTTTGAATATAGAACAACGGCATCTTTATCATCGTATTTTAAAATGACACTACCTTCACCATCTACACCTGAATCAAGTAATAGGCCAGTTGCTTTTACTTCTTTTGGTTCACCAAATAACGTAATTAGTGGATACAAACAGTAAACGCCTAGGTCCATTAATGAACCGTTTGCAAACTTTGGATTGAAGGCATTTAGGACAATTCCTTCTTTGTATTTATCATATCGAGATGAGTATTGACAATAGCTTGCAAAATATCTGCGGATTGGGCCAATTTTATGTAAGTTATTTTGAATAACTTTGAAGTTTGGAAGTAATGTTGATTTCATTGCTTCCATTAATAGTACGTTGTGATTTTTTGCTGCTTGAATCATCCTCGCTACCTCTGTTGCATTAGCAGCCAGTGGCTTTTCACATAATACATGTTTGCCATGTTGTAAAAATAAAATCGCTTGATCTGCATGATATGAATTAGGAGTAGCAATGTAAACCGCGTCAATTTCTTTACTTCCTGCCATTTCTTCTAAATTTGTAAAAAGGTTTGTTATTCCGTATTTGGTTCCAAATTCTTCAGCCCTCTCAATCGTTCGTGAATAAATGGCTGCTAGTTCAAAATTTTCTACCGCACTTGCCGCATCAAGTAATCTTTCTGTGATCCAATTAGTACCGACTATGCCGATTCGAACCATCATTTCGACCTCTTTTCTTTTTTGTTACTGGATATTTTTCGTTTATCCAATGGAGTCATTTAATTACTAACTATGTAGATACCTAGTATAATCAGTATATGACAATAATCAAAGTACGAACTTTTTTCACACATAGTGTTGATAAGTATACGAAAGAATTTTTAAGGGAAGGTGGGAAAGTACATGCCTAATTTAGGTGAGAAAACGTTTAATTGCGAAAAGGAACTGACACTTTCAATCATTGGAGGAAAGTGGAAAATGTTGGTGCTATGGCATCTTGGCAAAGAAGGGACCAAGCGCTTTGGTGAATTAAAGAACCTTATGCCGGGTATTACCCAACGGATGCTTGTGAATCAGTTACGTGAACTTGAAGATCATTTGATTGTACACCGAGAAGTATATCCTGTTGTTCCACCAAAAGTGGAGTACTCACTTACTGAGAATGGAAGAAGTCTGATGCCGATTCTAGACTCGATGTATGAATGGGGTAAAGACTACATGGTGAACGTTTTGGAAAAGGAAATCGATAGTAAATAACTTATTTTAGCTTACATTCCAAGTCCTAATGTTAATTCATTTCCATTTATCATAAAGAAAAAACTATTTCCTGAAACGGGAAGTAGTTTTTTTTGGATTTTATGTCCTCACAAAAAATTGGTAATGTCACTTTCACTCATAAATTCATTAGCAGAGGATTTGAATAAAACCTGATTTTATGTGCTATTATTAGGTTGAAATCGTGTGTTAAGAGGCAATGTACTAGGAGGTTTATTTGATGGACAATAACGATATATTAATACGTTTAAGATATGCTCTAGATATAAAAAATAAAGATATGATAGAGATTTTTAAACTAGGTGGCATGGAATTCACAAAAGAAGAAGTACTACTGATACTGACAAAATCAAAAGATGATTATTATGATGACTTCGACCACTATGATGATGAAGTAGAAAATGATGAGAATATCAAATGTGATAACGCGATGTTAGAGTCATTTTTAAATGGGTTTATTGTTTTCAAAAGAGGCAAACAAGATCCACAACCAGGGCAACCCGAAAGACCAGCACTGACGAATGAAAGAGCTAATAATATGCTTTTAAAGAAATTAAAAATTGCCCTCTCATTAACAAGTGAGGATATGCTTGATATATTAGAATCAGCAGGAGTCACTGTAACAAAAGGTGAATTAAGCGCTTTATTAAGAAAAGAAGGACACAAGAATTACAAAGAGTGCGGCGATCGCTACGCAAGGAACTTCTTAAAAGGATTAGCTATAAAATATAGGGCGTAAGAGATCAACCCCATAAATAACTGGACTGCAATTGATAGTTGTATCCAACAATTGGGATGCATTAAACATTTGAAAGACTTATGGGCGGAATGATGTAAGGAAAATAGTAACTCAAAAACACGAAATCCCTGATGGGTTTTCGTGTTTTTATTTTGCATCCAAGACAGAGTTCAATTCATAAAAAATGATCCATAATCGATATAATAATGTGTTAGAACAATAATCTTGTTGACTTTTTACTGATAATGATTATCATTATTAATGTGAATAAACGAATAGAGAGAAGGCATTTTATGAAAAAAATCTACATAATGTTATCATTCGTGCTTTTAAGCACTTTACTAGTAGGCTGTACAGAGAAAGAAAAAACAACAGCGATCTCAACAGCGGCCACAAAAACTGTCGATTTACAGAACGAAGTTGACACATATAAAGAATTTGCAATTGAGCAAATGGATCAATTTGTTATAGAAACAGAAAAATTCGTTGACGCAGTAAAAGAAGGAAATCTAGAAGAAGCGAAAGCATTGTATCCATTAGCTCGTATGTACTTCGAACGTTCGGAGCCAATTGCTGAAAGCTTTGGAGATTTAGATCCTAGCATCGATGCTCGCCTTGCAGACCTTGAAGAAGAAGGAAAAGGCAAAGAAGATTGGACGGGTTATCACAAAATTGAGTATGGCCTTTGGGTGGAAAACACAACAGAAGGGTACTCGGAAACAGCTGAACAATTATTAGCCGATGCAAAAGAATTACGTGCTCGTGTGGAAACAGTCGAAGTAACACCTGACTTAATGATGACGGGTGCAGTAGATTTATTAAATGAAGTATCGACTTCAAAAATTACTGGTGAAGAAGAAATTTATTCTCACACAGATTTATATGACTTCAAAGCAAACATTGAAGGCGCAGAAGAGATTTTCCACATCTTAGAATCTAAAATCTTAGCCAAAGATGAAACGCTTGCAACGAATTTACAATCCAAATTTGATGCAGTGAATGAGTTATTAGCTAATTACGAAACTGGAGAAAACGGCTTTGTTTCGTATGAAGAGTTAACTTCTGAGGATACGAAATTGTTAGCAGATGCTGTTAACCAACTAGGTGAACCGCTTAGTCAAATGGGCATAATAATGGAGTGAGTAAATTGACATCAAAAGATGAAAAATGGCTAGAAAAGAAAATTTCAAGACGCCAAATGTTAAAAGTTACTGGAGCAAGCGTAGTGGGTACTGCTGTACTTGCTTCTGGTATGGGTGGCGTGGCCAAAGCATTTGGTTTTGATATGTTTGAAGACGACATGACAGCAACAAATAAGATTTCATTTTACGGGAAGCATCAGTCAGGGATTATGACGGATGCTCCTTCTCACGTTTACTTTGCCTCATTAAATGTCCTTGTAACTTCGCGAGCAGAGCTACAAGAATTGTTTAAAATGTGGACACCTTTAGCCGTTCGTTTGATGAACGGGGAACAAATAGAGGATTTATCAAAAGGTGGATATACCCCTCCTAAAGATACAGGAGAAGCGAAAGGGTTAGATGCATCTAATCTCACGTTAACATTTGGAGTAGGACCAACTTTATTTGATAATAAAAACATTGGCCTAGGTTCAAAAAAACCTGCTGAATTGAAAGATTTGCCCCATTTCCCAAAAGACCAAATCGATGACCATTACGCAGGTGGGGATTTATGCATTCAAGCATGTGCGGATGACCCGCAAGTGGCGTTTCATGCCGTACGCAATTTAGTGCGAGCAGCGTCAGGTAAAGTTTCCTTGAAATGGACGCAAACTGGTTTTACGTCATCTCCTGTGAAAAAGAACAAAAAAGAAACACCTCGAAACTTATTTGCTTTTAAAGATGGTACGGTCAATCCAAGTACAAAAAGTGCATCTGACATGAAGGAAGTCGTATGGGTTCAGCCGAACGAGTCGAAAAGCTGGATGACCAATGGCACATATTTAGTCGTCCGTAAAATTCAAATGCATTTAGAGACCTGGGACCGCACATCTCTTCAAGGACAAGAAGCCACTTTTGGCAGACATCGAGATAG
The DNA here is from genome assembly GCA_040512715.1 of Paenisporosarcina sp. GTDB lineage: Bacteria > Bacillota > Bacilli > Bacillales_A > Planococcaceae > Paenisporosarcina. The sequence goes on from JBEVEQ010000161.1 coordinate 4,343, forward strand.
TGGTGCACCAATTGGAAAAAAACATGAATTCGATGAAGTGGATTTAGAGTCAAAAGATGAAAACGGCAATCCTCACATTCCGGTTAATTCACATATGGCTCTTGCGAAAAAAGTGAAGGATCGAATTATGAGAAGAGGATTCTCTTATTCCAGTGGTTTGATTGACGAAACTGGAGCGTACGATGCGGGCTTGTTATTTATTTCATTCCAAAAAAATCCGCAACAGTTCATTAACATTCAAAGCGCTTTAGGTCGTGCTGATAAGCTAAACGAATACATTACCCATCGTGGAAGTGGCTTATTTGCTGTCTTCCCAGGTATACAAAAGGGGAGCTATATCGGTGAAAAACTTTTTAACCTTATTTAAAATACTTAGTCTAATGATTGTGTTGCTCGTTGTTCCAATTCAAAACAACGTATTGGCTGAACAGTCTTTTGGTCATTTATATATCGGGATTACAGATGCCATTATGAGCACCAAGCAGAATGATGATGCAAAAGCGACTGAAGCCATTAAAGTTTTTCAAACTGAATGGGAGCAATTAAGCGTGGAAAAAGGACAAGAAGCCACCAATGTAAACCTTGCGGTAGATGAAGCTTTGAAAGCATCTACTGACGAAAAACGTTTATTGGCTTTAACAAAATTATCAAAAGCACTTACTGCCTATGAAAAATCAGAAAATCCTGTAGATGAAGAAGCAAATCGCGCAGCTTTCATGAGTGCCATAGAACCTTCTCTTACTGAGTTGAAAACCGCGATTGATTCTGGTAATAAAGCAACAATCGAAGAGTCATATTCGCTATTTTTGAAAAAATGGACGAAGAATGAGCGAGTCGTTCGAGAACAAAATATGTATGCATACGGCCAAATTGAAACGCAGATGGCATTTATCCGTATTTCTTTAGCAGGAGAGGATTTTAATCTTGTAGTATTAAATGAGCAGTATGCGTCATTAAATCAAGCGATTCAAGATTTTGTCTCTGGAAAAGTAAAAGATACTGGAGTATCCGGCGATTATTCTTTATCGACTTTAACGAATTTATTAGATGACAGTAAAGCATCTATTGAAAATGAAAATTATCAAGAAGCAGCGGAATCATTGGAAAAATTCATTACAATATGGCCAGTGGTAGAAGGTGAAATTCGCACAAAAAATGCTGGATTGTATACTGAAATTGAATCTGGTATTCCTTTACTCGTCAGTAAATTATCACGAGACAAAGTGGATGCATCTGCAGTTTCTGGGAACATTGATTCGTTGAAAAAGCGAATTGATTTTATTCAACAAGATACAACCTATAGTTTTTGGGATTCAGCGTTAATCTTGTTACGAGAAGGATTAGAAGCATTGCTGATTATTTCAGCCCTCATTGCTTTCTTGAAAAAAGCGGGTCAGCAGCATTTGCAAAGATATATTTATGTTGGAGCGGCAGCAGGTATAGGTGTTAGTATAGTTGCAGCTATTTTAATGTCGACTTTGTTCCAATCAGGAACAATAGGTACTAGCCGCGAAGTGATAGAAGGTTACGTTGGAATCGCAGCAGCGGCAATGATGCTTGGCGTAGGAATTTGGCTTCATAGCAAATCAACAGTAGCTACCTGGAACCGATACATTTCAAAACAAATGAACCATGCTTTGTCGATGCAAAGTGTATGGGCGATGACCTTTTTAAGTTTTCTATCCGTATTCAGAGAAGGCGCTGAAACAGTTGTTTTTTATATGGGAATTGCTCCAAAGATGTCTACGTTTGATTTCAGTTTAGGCATTGGTGTCGCTATTTTAATTTTAACTGTTGTAGGGTTTATTTTCGCAAATGCGAGTAAAAAAATTCCTGTTCACTTGTTCTTTGGTGTCGCTACGGTTTTCATTTACCTATTAGCATTTAAAATTATTGGAGCAAGTATTCATAGGTTGCAATTAACAAACATCTTATCAACTCATATAGTTTCGGACTTACCAGTTGTGAGTACAATAGGATTTTATCCATCCGTGGAGACAATGATTGGACAAATAATTTTGCTAACTCTCATTATAGGAACGATTGTATATAAAAGAATGTCATCAGGTGTAAGTGATGTGAGTTTACACAGTTAATAAAAATGCGAAGAAGGGTAGAATGCTTAATGGTATGAGCAATCTGCCCTTCTTAGTTTTTAAACTTTTACACAACTACTTTTTGAAAAAAGATTTAAATAATTGCGGTCATGCATTATCTCCACATTAAAAAGATAGGTTATTAGTATTCGATGAAAATATCTCTTTTTCTCGAATTAAAAATGGATAGTGGAGGGTTTTATAATGCAACTTTTCTATACAGTCTGGCCCGAGGACACGCTGTACAAGATTGCGAAACGTTGGGAGCTGCCGGTTGAGTCCCTTATTGCTGCAAATAATTTAGAAACACCATTCACGATTTATGTAGGTCAGCAGCTTTCCGTTCCTCCTGGTGTTGATGTAATTCGCGTAAAACCTGGAGATACCGTTTATAAGATTGCTCAATCTTTTGGTGTTCCGCCATCCGTTATTATCGATGCGAATCAGCTTTATCCTCCGTATATCATCCAAGAAGATCAATTGTTGAAAATACCTCCAGGTAATCCCTACTACGTTGTTCAACCAGGTGATACACTATTTCAGATTGCTAAACGTTTTAACGTAGTAACAAACGGTAATAGCAATCCAGAACTCATCAGGGCGACCAACCAGCTTCCATCAAATACGATTTACCCTGGAAAGAATTTAATCATTCCTTATGCTCCACCAGGCGATCAAGGTTTAATTGCTTATACATCTAATGTTGCAGGATTTTATGATATCTGGTTATATGACCCTAGTGATGGTGAGAATGTACAACTTACAACTGGTTTGGGGGATTCCTTTTCAATTCCTTTTTGGTCACCGGATAGTAAAAGAATTGCATTTGTAGGTAAAAATGCAATTCTGTATGTCATCTTATTATCTGATGGTACGATTACTCGTATTGATCAATTCAGTGAAGGCTTAGGTGTCTATTTAAGTTGGTCACCGGACAGTCAAAAACTGGCTTATTCGAAACAAGAGGAAATTATTCTATACAATATCCTCACACATCAATTCCAACAGATAAACCAACCTGGTACGACTGATGTTCAGTGGTTTCCAAGAGAAGCAGAATTGCTTTTCCAAGCGCCAGATGGATCCGGTATTAGTCAGCTTTACCGTATTCGGAATGATGGCACCCAGAAACAGCAAATCACACAAAATACTGGTGGTCGGTTTAATGATGTACGTCTTTCCCCAGATGGACTGCATGTACTTTATACAACTCCTGGTGCCAGTATTTCCATTATTTATACTTTTGAAATATCAACTGGGAACATATTTGAAGTGCGGGGCGGTCCGCTAGCTAAAAATTATTTTCCAGTATGGTCTCCAAATTCATCTGCAATTGCATACAGTGCCACCGCTTTTGAAGAGGTAGGATATTTTTCACTAATTAGAACAACTGGCAGAAGTGGTGAAAACGATACAACAAGAGCGATTTCAAATTGCTATGCAACACCTGTTACATGGTCACCTGATGGCAGGGAAATTGCG
>JBEVEQ010000182.1:0-2705 GCA_040512715.1 Paenisporosarcina sp.
CCAACTTCTGCTAAAATAGTTACAAGGCAATTTATTTACTAATAATGCACTTGGTACCGAAAAACTCGAAATACTCTAAGTGGAAGAAGTGCCAAAGGAAGTAAGAGATTACTTATTAGAAATTTCACCATAACTTGTTTTAGTCTTTCCAAAGGAGAATTCTTGTGCACGAAACATTTAATTATTTTCAACCAACATTCCTATTATTGCTTTGTTTTTTAGTAGTTCTTCTTTTAATGATTGTTTTTCAGAAAAAGAAAGGCAAGGTGGTGAATGGATTTACTGTATTCAGCTTCTCATTCATATGCATAGCCATATCTTCCATACAAATGTATTTGATGGGGATCTTGGCTGATGAACTGGGGGTGGGAGGAGATCCTAACTCATTTTTTATGTACCTGATAATTGTGGGTTTATCCATACTTAACATCATCAGTTATTTATTGAAAAAGTAATGATTATATAAATAGGAGATTTTGTCGTGCAAATAGCAATAAGGAATTATGAACAGAAGGATGAAGAACAACTAAAACAATTAATAAACCTTGGTTATGAAGAGGATCATTTACTAACTATCGTAAATACAAATAACGTAAAGCTTGCTCTGTCTGCATTTGCAGAAAACAAACTAGTCGGTAGCTTGATTGTATGGACAAACACTTTCCATCCTTACTGTACTTACTTTCGGATATTATGTGATCCGTTTTATTTCGAACATAACGGTTGGTGTGGAGTGAACGGTCATCAAAGTATTGAATTGGTACCACAATTAATAAAGAAACAGATAAACTATGCAGTTAAACATAATTTTAAATCACTTGTTGGTGAGTTCGACACTACAGACTTTTATGCAATGGAAGTTTTACGCAGGTTTCCATTCGCCCCGTCTCCAACATGGATTACCTATCAACGATAACCTAGGGGAATTTTAAATGAAACATATCATACAAAAATTAAAGGAGATTGATTCTCCAGATGTAGGAATTCTTGTTTATTCAATAAAAGAACAAAGGATAATTAGTTCTTTAAATAGTGAGATGACAGTACCACTAGCATCAGCTGCCAAACTAGCAATCGCTTTTTGTGTAGCCAATTGGGTTAAAGAAGAATTTATTAAGTGGAGTGACATCATTGAGGGAATTAAACTAAACCCAAATGAAGACAGCCACATACTGTATCCACATCTTCAAGGTAGAGATTCACTATCAATTTATGAAGCGGTTGAAGTAATGATTGCTTGTCATGATAGTTTCGTAGCAAATGGAATCGTTGAATTTTGTGGTGGATGGGATAAAGTGAATTTAAAAATAAAATCATACTTCCCAGATATACATATTACAGAAAATCCTAGGGATATTGGCAACCAAGGTGTGGTCAATCAATTACTCGAAATTTTGTGCTTAATCAGTGTGGGATATGAAAAGGAACCTTATATATGGGCTCCTATTATGAACGGTCTTGTCAGCCAGCAAGATGAAATACTTGGAATTCCAAATCATTTAGTAAATCATATGACTGGTGGATTAGAGCAGGTAATCATTGATATGGGATTCATAGGAGAACTTCATCGTAATCCATTGTTGTTTGTATTAGCAGCAAAGAATTTACCCAATCGCTCCGAGAATAAAGAGGCAGATCTAGTAATCATGGAGACAATGAATTTACTTTATAGCGCGTATTTAAATCAACAAAAAATTAATTGTATTTTATAGTTTTTAAAATTGGAGGATTCAGTGATGGAAATTTATCGATTTGATTCAGAAGTGGGGAAAGAAATTTCTCAATATTATTCAAATTTTACAATGACCCGCATCATCAAAACACAAAAAGAAGCACAAATAGGTTGCATGCATCTAGAATCTCAAGGAATTATAGGATTTCATCAAGCAGTAGTTCCACAATTGCTCCTGATCGTTAGTGGAGAAGGTTTTGTTACGGGAGATAATCGTATACGTGTACCAGTCAAAAGTGGTGACGCTGTGTTCTGGCAAAAAGGTGAAGGTCATGAAACAACAACTGATACAGGATTAATGGCAATTGTGATTGAATCTGAAGAATTAACACCGTCTGAATATATGGTGATAAAGAAATAGAACATCCCCTAATGGAAATAGAGTAGGACTAACCACTGTAAAGACACAGAAGGAAGGCATACGCAATCTTTAATAATTCTGTATTAAGTCTCACATAATCATAAATTTCATCTTTATTTGCTTGAGAAAGTTTCAACCATTCATGACCCTCAACGGTAAATGAAAAATAGATCGCGGGATTCAATTTTAATGCTACTCTTTCGAGAAAAATGTGTTGCAGCACCTTCTTGATTGAGCCGAATTAGGGGGTTATTCCATGGGCCATAGACCAATCCATGCCCGAGAATGGTTTTCAATAAATGGTTGAGAAACATATGGTCATAGTAGATTAGGCTACTTTATCGGCGATATGTTCTTTCAAACTCAAGTAGCTGAACTTGGAGAAATGAAAGCACTGACTGCTGGGATGGAAAAAGATTTTGAAGAAAAAGTTAAGTATTGGTTATTTCAAAATGAGGTTCGTTGAGAGGAGCATATCTATGAGAATTTTTCGACCCTTAATGATTTTATCCTTTGCTCTTCTATTAATTGGTTGCGGTGTGGCCGATGGAGGAAGAGTGACAGCCCGTGAAACGCTAAAACAATCCCCTGATGCGGATATTTTTCAATACG